>DAXY01000053.1:4764-13673 GCA_002506645.1 Vulcanisaeta distributa
GCAGTTGAGTACTTAAGGGATGGCAGGGCCGTAATGTGGAGTGGTAATAAGTCATACATGCTGTACCTGTGAGTTTAAAAGTTGAAAATAATGTTTTTATAAAACTAACGTGGTTCCTAAAAACATTTTACGTAATTACCCATTGGTTAATTTCGCCTTTAACCAACCATTAACCACTTCACTTAACCAATCGGGCATGTTCACGTACTTAGTCAATGCCTCTATTGCTAAATTATTGATTTTACAATCATTGATGTTGTTTATGAATTCCATGAACCAATTGGGTAATCCCGACATAACCGCTATTGCGTATATGAGTTCCCTACCCGATATATTGCTCAGTACGGCCTCGCCCAACTCAGTATTCATCAGTAGGTAGGCGGCATAGACCTTCCTCAGCACTGGGTCGGACTTAATGTCGATATTACCTCCATCGCCGCCTCCATTAACGAGTTTATTACCACCCATTAAGCTCATCGACCCACCCCGCTCAACAACCTTAACCGGCCTATCAACACTAACCTGCACAGCCTCAACAACCTGCTGATGGTGAAACGCCTCCCTACCCCTTAGGTATGAGAACACCGCAGCTAGCAAGGCCAATGCGGCAGCCGCGTGGTAGGCGTAGTAAAAGCCAACGGCCATGGCGGGCGCTATGGCGTTTGGGAAGAAGGTTAACTCATCAATCCTATTGAACACGACGCTCGGTAGTGTTATCCCCGCCTGCTCAATTAGGGTCTTTATCGGGTCGTAACCCAGGAATGCGGCGAATAATGCATAGACTGGCGGTATTGAAACCAACTTCTCGGCATCGGCCATGGAGACGCCCGCGCCCAACAACGCCCTGTATATCGACTGCGTTAGTACCGTTGATGCCCCCGTGAGTATTAGCGTTAGGAATATCGCGAAGCTCATTAATAGGCCTATGTTTTGCATGGCCGATCTAAGCCCTGAGGCGGCGGACCTCTCGGTAGGCGGTACCGCGCTCAGGATTGATACTAAGTTTGGTGATTGAAATAGTCCCGAACCAATGCCCATTATGAACAGTATCACCGCGAACCAGGCATAGCTGAAGTTCGTTATTGGCAGTAGCGTTAGTAATTCAAAGCTGGCAGCAAGAAATACGGCGCCTAACGTAGACACAATCCTGGCGCCAAACCTATTCAGTAACTTGCCGCCTATTGGCGCGAATATGGCACTGGCAATACTACTCGGCATTAGGTATATGCCGGCCCAAAGGGGTGTATCAGCATAGGGTATTCCATGAAGTGGTAGGTAAATTGCCTGGAGCAGCAGTGATAATACGAAGACATTAGCCCCCTGGGCCAGGAATAGGAATAGGCTACTAATTACGCCATATGTGAATTGCCTAATCCTGAACAACCTAACCCTGAGCATTGGCTCCGCAATCCTGGACTCAATAACGAATAATAAGGCGAATAAGGCGCCACCAACACCAAGTAGCGCCCAAACCATTGGGTTGCCCCAACCTAGTGATGATCCTCCGTAGGGCATCATCGAGAGCATTAATCCCATGAGCAGTAACACCAACGACACAGTCAATAGGGATGCACCAACCCAGTCAATCCTAGCCCTTGCGAGGCCGGCGGGTAATTTGTAAACGCTTCTAAAGGCCCATATTATGCTAATGATGCCTATCGGCACATTGAATAGGAACACCCACCTCCAATCTATCGTGGCCAATAAACCGCCTACTACGAGGCCAAGCACGCTGCCTGCACTAAATGATACGCCAACAATCCCCTGAGCCACGCCCCTACGCTCCGGTGGGTAGACATCCGTTATTAATGCCGCACTGTTACTAAACATCATTGCGCCGCCCAGGCCCTGTACGAACCTATAGGCCACCATTTGAAGCCCGGCGATTACTCCATAGCCCGGCACTAGGCCTAGGAGTAATGATGATGTTGTGAATACGATATCGCCTATTGTGAATACCCTGCCTCTACCGTACATATCGGACATCCTGCCGATTAAGGCTACGGACACGGCCATAATGAGTGGGTAGGCGAACATCATCCATGCCATTATCATGAAGCCCATGGCCGTATTGATGCTAAGCCCGATACCCCTGAGTATGGCGGGTAGCGCAATTATAACTGATGATATGTTCATAGATCCCAGCAGTGCTCCGAGGAATGAATTTATTAATACGGCCCTTCTCTGACTCTCACTCATCGATGTCCATAACTCCCTCTGCATACGATGAGTGGTATGCGGCTACCTAGCCTTTATAAAGCCTTCTTTGTTAGTGATATCGGTTACCTATCCTAGTAGGGAAAGGCTTAATTATTAATTGTCATAAATGGGACAATATGGAGAGGGCATTGGTTGTGGGGCTTGGTTTCATAGCCACGAACCTGGCCAAGCACTTGACATATAGGGGCTTTGAGGTGCACATAACCTATAGATCCATCAGCGGCAGTAAGGCGTTAATGATGAGGGACTTACTGGAATTGAATGTTAAGCCCCACAGGCTGGACCCAGGCAACTACGATGATTTGGTGAAATTGATTAGCGACGTAAGGCCCAGGTACGTATTCAACACGGTGGGCCTACTGGGCGGTTCATGGAGTGAACTATGGAATGCCCACGTCGAGGTACCTCGAAACATAGCCAGGGCAATACTAGGTGTTGACAAATCAATTAAGTTAATCCATATAAGCGCATCAGCCGCCTCAGGGAGGATAGGTAATTTCATAAGGGAGGAGCCCACGCACTGTGACTATTCCTACGTGGCGCCAAGGAGCGACTTCGAGAGATCTAAGTGCGATGGAGAGAGGACCCTCAGGGAGTTGGGGAGTGAGGGGCTTAACTACGTCATAGTTAGGCCGACGTTGGTTTATGGTTACTACAATGACCATAGTGAGTTCCTAAGCCTATACAGGCTCGTGAGGAGGGGCCTAATACCGCGTGTGTTGGGTTCGGTTAGCGCCATTTACGTGGGTTACCTAGTTAGGATGCTTGAGAGGTTGGCTGTGAATGACGAGTATAGGAACACCTTCCTATACGCTACCGAATGCACGGGCTATGGGTTGGGGGAATTCGCGGAGTTAATGGCTAGGTACCTAGGCATTGGTGGGGTTAGGATACCACTACCGCCCAGCTTGATTGGTCCGTTTTTACCCAGTGGCGTGAGGTCGTTGATTAAGTACGTTAATGTGCAGTATAGCTGTGAAAGTACGGTGAGGGTCTTGGGCAGTGTTGAGCCGGCAATCGAGGTTGGTGTTAGGGAATTGGTTGATTGGTTGAGGAGGGTTTATGGCTAGCATAGGTATTTAATGCCGAGTAGTACGTGGTAGTGATGGGCGAGCCGAGGGTTGCGGGCATACTAATGGTCATTACAGGCGCCTTCCTACTCATACCAGCCGTGCTGCTGGGTATCGCATCAATAATGCTCATCCCAATACCCAATGTGGGCGCGACAATTCTATGGGCGCTAACCCTAATAGTCGTCGCCCTCGCAATAATGAACATAGGCGCCGGCGTATTATTGATATCTAGGCAGGGGGACCCCGAGACCAGGACGTTGGGCATTGTCGTTGCCGCCTTGAACCTAGTCCTTACTTGGTGGACCATAATAGGCGCCGTATTCGCCATACTTGAGCTTGCATTCCTAATCTGAGTACCGACTGAGGCATTCCTTATAACCCTGTAATACCGGAGTTCCTCGTGAGGGTAATACCGCTTGGGGTCGGTGGTTGGGTTTCAAACCCAATACTTGGTAATGTATCATTAATAATTGAGACGGGTAGCTCGAGGATATTGATAGACGCGGGTGAGGGCACGTATAGGGCGTTGAGGATGTGCGGCTTCGACGTAAATGACCTGGACCTAATCCTCATATCCCATAGGCATGGGGATCACTTGATGGGCATAGCGACATTGGCGCTCTTCGCTAAACCAAGGGGCGTGACGCTCAATGTTCATGGGCCCAGGGATGTGGATCTTGAGAAGCTGTTTGACGCATTAGGCATAAGGCAATACCTATCAGCGATAAACTTCCACCCAATAGACCCAAGCCCTGAGCCGTTAACCGTGGCGATAGGCCGCGACTACAGGATAACGGCAGTGCTGGTGAACCACACAGTGCAGGCTCTGGCGTATAGGATTGATGGGGCCGACGGATCATGCGTAACATATAGCGGTGATACGAGGCCAACAAGTAACGTGGCGAAACTAGCCAGGGGATGCACATTACTAATCCATGAAGCGTCGGGAAACCCAGGAACGGAGGAGGTATCCCACCTACACGGCCACTCAACAACGAGCGACGCAATCCAAATGGCCAGGGAGGCCGGCGTCAAGTACCTAATGCCCATCCACTACTACATAGAACCGCCCATACTGAGTAATGTGAATGAAGTCAGCATTATCATCCCATTACCCTGCACGCCACTTGATACTCAGAGGTTGGGGTGATTACGCTTCACCATTCGCAATAGTTATTTAAATAATTATTGAAATGAGCAAAATAGTTCGTGCACGGCAAATAAATATCTTATTTAAGGATTACTATTTAAACAATTATTTAAATAACTAGAGAAATGCTTATATTTCTGGGCGTTGGAGATATTCGCGTGAGGATGGGTATTTCGCGTATTGCCTGGGTCATAATCGGCGTTATAATAGTGGTGGCGGCCGTGGTTGGTGCTTATTATTATACTAGGTCTGTAACCACGCCTAAGACCGTGACCATAGTCGTGGTAACCTTCTCCGGAACCTCAGCCCAATTCATAGAATTTGCCGGTAAACTATTCCATGAGGAGCATCCCAACGTGAATGTCGAGGTCATTACATACCCATTCAGTCAGTACGTCACGAATGAGTTAACTGCTCTCGAGGCGCACTCAAGCAAGTATGACATAATAGCGTTCACATCAACATCAGCACTGAGGTTTGTACCGTATGTGGTGCCGCTTAATCCATACATGGGCACGCTATTTAATATGAGCGACATAATAGCCCCGCAGGAGGACTTTGGCGGCGAGTTCTACAACACGACGACTGGGCAGATTGAGTATATAGGCATAGCCTATGAAACCGTAACATACATGCTGGCGTATAAGTGCTCATTATTTAACAATCAAACGCTGGCCCAGGAATTCTATAATGAGTATGGCATTGAGCTCAACCCATTGACTTGGCAGAACTGGACTGCCGTGCTTGATGCGGACCAGTTCTTCGTAAGCCATGGCATTACTAAGTACGGAGTGTTGATTGATGATCACGTATCTCACGGCATAATAGATGCATACCCAGCAGTATTTGGTTGGTGGTATATGAGGAATCCGAACCTTAATGAGGGTCGTATCGGCGGTCTACCGAACTTCAACATAATGTTCTACGGAGCGCCAGCACCTGGCTGTAAATACCCACTACCGGACTTCAACACGACAGACGGCATTGAGGCGCTCGAGGTCTATAAGGAGCTCGTTTCTTACGAACCACCGCCAAACATAACGCAGGTATCCTACGATAACCTCCCAGATCTGTATGCGGAGTATGCACCGGCAGCGTTTCTATTCGTTAGCCAACTCTCCTACCTACCGCCCAGTGTTTATAACGATACGTGCCTAGCCCCATTACCGGGAGGCTACGCAGAGACGGGTACGGACTTCCTGGCCGTAAGTAAATACTCAACACATAAGGAACTTGCGTTGGAATTCCTCGCATTCCTGGTATCGCCTAAGGTCCAGGTCTATGCGTACCTATACTTCCACAAGTTCCCAATATCTAAGGAGGCATTCCAAATGCTTCTGAGTAATAACACGCTGAGTGCGCATGATAGGGAACTGCTTGAGGCCGTGTATGAGGCAGCCCAATACGCATGGGCGAACCCACCAAACATACCACCAACATACCCAGAGCTAATACCGAGTTTTAACCAGGAGGTGTATAATTACCTGCTGGGGCAGGTGAGTGCTCAGGAGGCGATGAGCCAGGCCGCCGCCTCCTGGGTAAATGCGCTTGTCCAGACGTATGGCCCATGCTCAGGCTAAGCCCGTTTAACCGCAGGGCAGGTCTCGGTATAAGTTAAAATAAAGTTAAAAAATAAAAGGTAATGCCTACAGTAACAACGGGCTTGCATGAGGAGGTTTTGGGTAATACCGTACTTAGCGTATATACTTGTCTTTGGATTAATCCCGCTACTCCTAACCTTCTATTTCGTTGGTTTCAACCCAGTGTCAATAAGGGGCTTAATAACGGATTTTCCCCCAGGCACATTTAACATAGCCCTCTACAATACTCTACTCTTCGCGGTAATGTCAGCATTAATATCGACATTGCTGGCGCTGGTACTCGCCATTAGAGTCGATAGCCTGCCCACGAGGCTGCAAATACCCATCTCGCTGGTAATACTTGTGCCGTACACGATACCCTTCATATCATCATCAATGATTTGGTACACAATATTCGACCCATTATATGGCCCCCTTTACTACCTATTCAAGCTGTTCCACATGCCCATGATAAACATGACCAATGTGCCTGGGCTGTCCATATGGGCCGTAATAATAGTTGGGATATGGAGTAGTACATCCTTTGCATACCTAATAATCATTGGGGGATTGAAGTCAATAAGTAAGGAGCTTAAGGAAGTATCCCAGGTAGATGGTGCATCACTTTCGCAGTACTACAGCGGTGTTGCTTTACCGTACATATTCAAGATCGTGCTCACCGCATTTCTAGTAATATTCATATTACAGCTCGGCAATTTCGACATACCCTACGTACTAACTGAGGGAGGGCCGGGGTACTCATCAACCACATTACCTCTACTGATATTTGACCTACTATACTTTATCGGTAACTTCTCAGGCGGTGAGGCGGCTGCGGCCTTACTGGCCGCCATGGCCACATTACCGGCCGCCGCGCTTCTCTACGTCTTACGTAGCGGCGGCTTTTACGTAAGGCTTCCTGTAATTAAGGTTCCAGATAGGGTTTATGACGCGCTACTATGGTTCTTAACGGCGATTATACTACTCTTTCTATTATTCCCAGTCTACTGGATGGTTGTGCTGGCCTTCAGACCTAGTATTTACGATTTCATAACACCACCGATACTTTACCCAATCTCATTCACGGCTAAGTACTTCATAAGCGCAATCATGGGTTCTACGCCGTACATATCCACAAACCTTGTCGTGGGGATACTCGTCGCATTAATCTCAGCCATACTCGCTGGCACGGCCTCCTACATCATGTCAAAGCAGAACATATACTGGCTATTGCTAATCACGATATACCTATACTCATTACCGGCCACAAGCTTCATATTCCCAGTATACATATTATTTGAAAACGCGGGGCTATTAAACACCTGGTGGGCCTTAATACTTGCTGAGCCCATATTCACTGTGACATTATCCGCCTGGCTACTCTTCAACATCTATAGGGACCTGCCCAATGAGTACCAGGAATTAGCCGAAATAGAGGGTGCCTCATCAACCTACACACTCTTCAGAATCATAGCCCCAATAACCAGGAGTAGTTGGTTCATGATCATGATACTCTCCTTCATAATAAGTTGGCAATTACTATTCTACCCATTAATACTCACTGAGACTCCTTGGCAATTCAACTTCCCACCAACGGGCGCGCAAACAGTCACCATATTCGCAATAGAGGCAATAAGGAGCAAGGCAGTTGATTGGGGATTACTGGCCTCATCAGCCCTCGTGGTTGCCCTACCCGTCATGGTACTTAGCTACGTAATAATGGGTAGGCTACTTGAGGGTTTCAACATCGGCGGTATAAAGGGGTAACCAGGCAATCATTAGTACTTAATCACCATGCCGGTGCTCGGTTAGAAGGGTTTTTAAATTAGATATCAAAATCGATATTGGTGAAGCGCATGTTCGGAATAACGAGGTGGGGTGCGTGGGTAATACTGAATCAAATAACGGATAGGATGAGGATGAGCGACCTGAGAAATAAGGTGCCGCTTTACGGAGCGGCCTTCGACTATGTAATAAGCGCATTGCAAATGGCCGGCTTAATAAGGGTTGTTAGGGAGGGTGGTGAGGAGTACGTTGAGTTGACGGAATTGGGTAAGAACGTAAAGAGCTGGTATGCGGGTTACCCATACCCGCCAATGCCCTGGTGGCCCGGCTGGGGTTGGCCTTATGGAGGATGGCACGGTGGTTGGAGACGTTGGTGGCATTGGTGGTAACGTAGTGCCGTAATTCACCTAGGTTAAAATCACCTTATTATTTCCGTGGGTATCCTCATGATGACCCTAGCCATTGGCGAGACAATATTAGCGGCAAGCCTAATCAGGGTGACCATACTACCCCTGACCTCCAACCTCTTAAATACACTAAGCATTGTCGTTATTGGGTCATTTAAACCATCAAGTACTTTAAGCCACGTACCATAATCGGCAATAACCACGTATTGGTACGAATCAATGCTCGGGTTTATAATGAGGGATGCCTCATTACATGAGCTATCAAACCTAAGGAATATGCCTATTGACTTAACCTCATCAACGCCATAGATTCTTCGCAAATAATCAACTGCATTAGGGCTCAGGTCCCTACCAACGAGTAGCACGTCTATTCTCCAGCCATTGATCGCATTAAGGAAATCCCTATCACTATTGAGGCCTAGGCATAATGCATTAACCCATTCCTTACTTGGGAATATGTACGTCATTTTCAAGTTTTTTAAATAATTACGTTTATAAGCGTTTTCCTTAATTCAATAGCAATAGGTAATTAATTAGGCACCTATTAAATTCCGACCTACATCTACGGCAGTCATCCGTGTACCACGGTTTCAAGCACTGCATCATAGCCTCCTGGTAAATACTCCTTGAGTACTCAACCCTTTGACTAATCACAGGACCTCTAATTAGAGAACCTTCCTATAAATTTACGAAG
>DAXY01000053.1:13730-14817 GCA_002506645.1 Vulcanisaeta distributa
GCGATGCCCTACTCCATATCCGGTGTAGAAAGAGGTCCTCATTATGGCACTTCGTTCACACCTTTCAATTACTTAATAATCAAGAATAGAAATATAAACATTCAACAAAATTATTAAACTAAACCGTAATAAATACGTCAGGAAGCAGGATGTTTCACCATGTCTTTGGGCCTGTACCCTCACGTAGGTTAGGAAGGTCGCTAGGGGTCAACGTAGTCCCACTTAAGTACTGTAATTTCAACTGCATATACTGCCAACTGGGTAGGACAAGGTATATGATAAATGACTTGAGGATGTTCTATCCTCCCAGGGATATAATTAGGGAATTGGAGGTAGCAACGAGGACTAGGAATTATGATTACCTAACGTTTATTGGCGATGGAGAACCAACGTTATATGCAGGCCTTGGCGAATTGATACGATGGGCTAGGAATAATCAGGATAAGCCATTGGCAATACTGACCAATGGCGCTAAGTTAATTGATGAGAACGTAAGAACCTGGTTAAGTGAATTAGATGTGGTCAAGGTTAGCACTGATGCTGGAAATGAAAGAACATTTAGGCTCATTAATAGGCCACATAGAGAAATAACCTTTGACAAATTCATAGAGGGCATTGAGAAATTCCGTGACATATTTAACGGACAGATATGGACCGAGGTCATGCTTGTACGTGGGGTAAATGATAATGAAGATTCCGCAGAGCATATAGGGAATGCACTAAGAAGATATAGGCCGGACAGGGTATACCTGATGGTGCCAACAAGGCCGCCGGCCGAACCATGGGTTATGCCACCAACGTCCGAGGCCCTAATAACCTTCGCTAAGGTTCTCTCGAAGTACGTGAATAGCGATAGAATCTTCATAATAGACTATATTGAAAGAGGCGAGTTTCATATAGACAAAAACGACCCAGTAAATAGTTTGCTGGGGATACTTAGGATACAGCCAATGACCGTCGAACAAGTAATGGACGTTATTAGGAGGAATAACCTGGATATGGCCGTTCTTGATGATGTGAGAAAGTTCACGAGGGAAGTTACGTTTAATGGAATCAAGTACCTAGTTTATTCCAGCGAATAGAGTTC
>DAXY01000112.1:0-6392 GCA_002506645.1 Vulcanisaeta distributa
TCATATCCAGCGGCTACATAACGCATAGTGCCCGCTCGCTAGACCTCACCATGGATGCCGAGAGGCTATGAGCCCCTTAATGATTAATCGCTAAGCCCTGCGCATTGCCAATGGGGTCTACGCAGTATCGCTTTATTGTCCTTTCCTTGGTAGTGGGTATTATTGTGATGATCCTTGTTGTCTCACCGTCGTACTTAATGCGTGTGTATACTATGATGATCATTACGCCAGTGCACCTGCCCAACCCGGTGCATAGGATGTATTGGTCGTGTTGGCCTTCCCTCGCCTTTGTGTAATCTCCATTACATGCACGATTTACTGCCTTAATAATCTCCTGCTCAAAATCATTGATGCAAACTCCGCTGGATCTAAGTTCGTGAATTCTCAATGATAGTCTCTTCTCCGCATGCGCGGTTAATTCACATGGCATGTAATCACCAAAATGCGGACCAATTGAGCACCACGCATGGCGCGCCAAGTTGGTCTCGGTAATCCGGGTAGAAGGATATGTTCGTTGGCTTAATCCTTACCTCCCTCTCGCTGCCATCGCTCAGTTTAAGCCTTAGGACCCCGTCACTAACCACCTCCACCTTCTCAGCCTTCGCAGGTCGGCTCGTTATAATGACTGGGCTACATTGAGGGCCTGGCCTCGGCTTATTCGTCTTTGTCGAGATTAGTACGTTTAACCATATTGAGTAGTTATTTCCATACTTAAGGACCTTCAGCACGATTGGTAACGCGGTGATGATTACCTCCTCATCATCGACCAAGGCCTTGATAATCATGGGCCTCATCGAAACTATTTCGAAGTCCAGATCAACGTAGTCATACATCCCGGCCACCTATGACTTAACCCTACTTATGAACCTGGCCAGGTCCTTGTCCTCAGGCTCAATGCTTATGTACACTAGCCTACCCTCATCATCGACGCCCACCGTCACGAAGGCCAAGCCCTCCTCCGACCTGGCAGGTGATTTATCGCTAAGTATTATCAACACGTTCCCGAACTCCCCATCAATACTCACCTGCACAGGCACGGCACCAAACTGCTGAGGCAGGGCCACTGGGTAACTCAGTCCCTGGGCCACACCGCCGGGGTTATTACCGAGGCTGATTGACATCAATTTAATAGTCATGGAGTGGGAAATAAGTGTTTCGCGATTGACCCCGCACCCGGTATTGGCACTGCTTGATTGCTCATTCCCAGCAATGGCCACGTCCAGTAGTTTGTGGCGCTGGCTTTAACTTTAAAAGCCATACCGCCAATAAGTCCTTCGTGACAATTAAGGGCGTTAATGGGGTTATAGGCTTCGTTAACCTATCGACTGGTGAGGTCAGGAAAATACAAGTCCCCGATGAGGTNNTAGGGACTTCCTGGGCGGTTACGGCCTCGGTGTTTGGTTCCTATACACCCACATTAAGCCCAGGGCTGACCCGCTGGGCCCCGACAACATACTCGGCATAGTATCGGGCCTACTAAATGCAAGCGGCATACCAATGACTGGTAGGTCCATGGCCGTTGGTAAGTCACCACTGACCGGTGGTTGGGGCGATAGTAATGCCGGTGGTAGGTTTGGACCTAAGTTATTGGAGGCAGGCTTGGACGCGATTTTCGTGACGGGAGTTTCCGAGAAGCCCGTGTACATACTAATCGATAATGGCAACATACATATCGAGAACGCGACCGACCTCTGGGGCAAGACGACCAGGGAGACCGAGGATGAGCTTAGGAATAGGTATAGGGGTGCGCAGGTGGTCAGTATTGGGCCTGCTGGCGAGAGACTTCAGTTGATTGCAGCCATCATTAATGAGTACGGTAGGGCCTATGGGAGGTCCGGGCTAGCCGCGGTGATGGGTAGTAAGAGGTTGAAGGCGATAGTGGCGGTTGGCGATAAGAGACCGGAAATACACGATAGGGACCTGCTCAGGCAGAGGATTAAGGAAATGCTCGATGCCCTGAGGACCACCAGGGCTAAGGCTTATGAGGTCTGGCATAAGTACGGCACAATATCCGGCCTCGACACCAGCGTACTCTCCGGCGACACGCCCATCAAGAACTGGGCCGGGGTCGGCGTCAGGGATTACGGAACCAAGAACCTGGAGAAGTTCGGCACGAACACGGTAATTAAGGATAATGTTAAGCCCTACGGATGCGCCAGCTGCCCAGTGGCCTGCGGTGCCTGGATTAGGAGGAACACTAGGTATGGCCTTGTCGACATGGGGCACAGGCTTGAGTACGAGACGGCATCGCTCTTTGGACCAGCACTACTGAATGCTGACCAGGACTCCGTCGTGTACGCGGGTGAGCTGTGCAACTTGTATGGGCTTGACACTATATCCACGGCGAACGTGGTCGGCTTCGCCTTCGAACTCTACGAGAGGGGCATACTCACGGAGAAGGACGTTGGCTTCCCACTGAGGTGGGGCGATCCAGATGCCGTTGTCAAGCTCGTTGAGTTGATCGGTAAGGCTGAGGGCATTGGTAAGGTACTTGGGCAAGGCGTTAAGAGGGCTGCAGAGGCCATAGGCAGGGGTGCCGAGCAATACGCAATTCACGTTGGTGGGCAGGAACTACCATCGCACCACCCACAATTCCTACCTGGACTAGCCATCACGTATACGGCGGATCCAACGCCAGGCAGGCACACGGCCGGCGGCGTCCACTGGTGGGGTGAGGGTGGTAAGAGACTCTGGACGCCCTTCGACATCGGCATGGACCTTGGGGCATCGCCAAAGTATGACTATAGTGACAAGGGTCGTAAGGCGGCCATAATAGCCATGACCACGCAGGTCGAGAACTCGCTTGGTTTCTGCCAATTTGCCTCGCAGGTAATCTACAGGACCTTGCCATACATCGACTTAATCTATGCCGTGACCGGGATTAAGTACACGCCGCAGGAACTCCTCAGGGTTGGCCATAGGATACACACACTCAGGCAATTGTTCAATGTTAGGGAGGGTATTAACCCGAAGAAGGATTGGAAACTGCCCAGGAGGGTCCTCGAACCATTCCAAGAGGGACCACTGGCAGGCGTTAAGTTGAGCGAGGAGGATGTGGAGAGGATGAGGGAGCAGTACTGGGAGACCCTTGGCTGGGACCCAGCCACTGGCTATCCAAGGAGGAGGACCGTTGAGGAGCTTGGGCTTGCTGAAATAGCAAACGACATCATCGGCATCCTGCCCCCATGATCACTTTACCTAATTAATACAAAGACGCAATAGGCTTAAAAACGGTTAGCACCTTCCCAACCACCGTGCTTCGTGGAAGCATCATAACGGTATTATCGACGAATGAGCAGGAAGCCCTCAAAATAGCGTCAATGCTTGGCAAGAGGGGTAAGGGCGAGGAGCGTGTTTATTACAGGAGGATTGGCGAATTAGTTCGCAGCATATTGATTCCCGACCCAAATAACGTGCTTGATGAAGCCATAGCCCTCTCCATATCGAGTTCATTCTACTTCAAAGTCAATAACGAGGTTACCTGGCTCGATGGCGAGGAGGCCCTAATGCTTGAGGCGGCTGGGATACCGGGTATCGTGCTTGTTGATGACGTTGGCACGTTTAAGAAGTACTTCAGTGAATTGAGTATTTCGAATTCTGTTGGTGAGTTTAGGGAGCTTGATGTCGATGTTAGTGATAGGGGCATTATTTATGTTGATAGGGCGTTCAATGTCAGGGGCGTTGGTGTCGTGGTACTTGGTTACGCATTAACCCAAGTCTCCGTACATGATAAATTCATTGCGTATCCAATGAATAAGGAGGTTGAGGTTAGGAGCATTCAGGTACTTGATGAGGACCAGGATTCCGTATTACCGGGTACCCGCGTCGGGTTAGCGCTTAGGAACGTAAGGCTTGAGGACATCGAGGGGGTACAAGCGCTCATTAGGCCCAACACTAGGTTTAGTAAGGTTATTGATGGATTCACGAGGTTTAGATGGAGTGAGGATGCTAGGGAGGTTCATGTAATATTCAATGGTATTAAGGTAATGGGCAAGGTCGAGAATGGCCACATCATACTTTCTAGAGAATTGCCGGTGGTGAATGGTAGGGCATTTATCATAAATGTGAATGCTAAGGCCAGGAAGCCGAGAATAATGGGTTACGCATTAATTAGCGCTTAATCGCGCTCCCACACAGCATCGAGAAGGCCCATGCAGCCTTCCCTGAACACTACATTATCCATCGTGCACTAGGGCACTCATCACCCTGCTCATCATTGGTATTAAACCGGCGTAGAAATTTATACCCTGGTAAAATGCGTATTGGCATGAATATATCAAGATTCATCATAAATAAATATAATGAATATGCGTGGTATTTCAAAGCAAATAGAACATGGGTAAGTACGGCAGGGAAACCATGACAAAAAAGTTAAAAATACCGTGAAAAGTAACTAACACTGCGGGGGTGCCCGAGCCTGGTCAAAGGGGGCGGACTTAAGATCGCTAGATAAGACATCCGCTGGCGAAGGCCTGCGTGGGTTCGAATCCCACCCCCCGCACCAGGCTCATTTTATCGCATCCATTCCATAATTATGGTAAACACTCCAATTCATAGGAGCTTTGCGGCCCTTCGTAATACCGGGTCGGATATGACGTAAGTGCCATCCCTCTTCTCGATTATGGAGAGTTCCATCAACCTCCTTAGGTGCTCATAAAGCGTCCTGTCATTTATGGTCCTGCCCTCATCCATCTCAAGCAACCTCTTTATCTCGCTCCACCTCCTCTCCGTGGCCAGTATCCTCAGCAACGACCTATACCTACTGCTCCTACTCATGGAGAGAAACCTCTCAAGCTCCTCCTTACCAATCTTAACCGCCTGCTCAAGGACCTTATCAATACCCTCCGTACAGGCACTTGGGTTTAGGTAGCACGTGTAACCAAAGAGAGTCAGCCAGCCAATAACCCCGTCCAACTCATCCACGGCAGTCTCGATAATACTACTCGGAACTCTAATCCCAAGCTCGGAGAAGCCCCTCTCGAGGAAGTCCACGGACTCATCCCTAGTCAACCTCCTGGTCCTAACCACATGCACGTACCTCCCATAAAGCGGTGAACTCGGATCCTCCAACCCCAGGAATTTGAATAAAACACCGACTTCAGACCCTGTCAGGGCTATCCTAAGGTTCCTTAAATTATCGTACGCGAAGGCGAATATTCTCGTGAAGGATATCCAGGTTATTTTGGATAGTTCCTGGGCCTCGTCAATGGCTATGACAATGGGCTTGCCGAGATTCTCGCCAAGGCTATCCAACGCCACCAACAACTCCCCAAGCTCCAACCTCCCACTACCTCTCCAACCAACTTCCACCGAAAAACCCGACGTACTTATTGAAATACCCCTGATATTCCTTAAGAACTTAACAATCCTCTCGCGCAAACCACCATACCTACTTAGGAAGTCCTCAAGCGAATCCTTGAGGACGTAGGCGAAGTCCCTATACGTGGGCGCCTCCGAGAACCTGGGATCTACGTAGATGTAGGGATGGTCGATTTCGCTTAAGGCGACCCTTAGTAGTGACGTCTTCCCGGACCTCCTAATGCCTATTATGATGGTCAATGGGTTAAGCTCAACACCCTTAATGAGCTCCTCAAGCTCCCTATCGAAATCATATAACTCCTCCCTCCTCGTCTTTGGCCTTATGTCGAATAGCATTACCTGGGGCACCCCAAGTTTAAATACTTGCCAGCGCCATGTCGTGAAGGCGTATCGTTAAATAATGCTTAAAAGTCGAGGGGCTTTACCAAAGCGATGAGCCTTGAGAGGATGAGTAAGGAGGGTACGTGGTTCATTGAGTTTAATACGCCATTTAGTTACCACGTTAGGGGTATTAGGAGGGTCCTGTATAGTGGTACCACCAAGTACCAACGCGTTGCCGTTGTTGAGTTTGAGGACTTGGGTAAGGCGCTAATACTTGATGGTAAGACCCAAAGCTCGTTGTATGATGAGTTCATTTACCACGAATCACTGGTTCACCCGGCAATGATTACGCACCCAAACCCGAGGAGGGTCCTCATACTCGGTGGTGGTGAGGGTGCCACGGCCAGGGAGGTGCTTAGGCATAGAGGCGTTGAGGAGGTTACCATGGTCGATATTGATGATGAGGTGATTAGGCTGGTTAGGGAGTACCTGCCGGAAATGAGTCAGGGCGCCTTTGATGACCCGAGACTTAGGCTCATTATTCAGGATGGTAGGAGGTTCCTCGAGGAGTCGAGGGATAGGTACGACATAATAATACTAGACCTGACGGACCCGCTCGAGGGCGGCCCATCATACCTACTATACACGGTTGAGTTCTACAGCATCGTTAGGGATAGGCTCGGTGATGATGGCTTGATGGTGACCCAGGCAACATCAACGACCTACTCCCTAAGGACATTCGCCACGATATA
>DAXY01000112.1:6472-6971 GCA_002506645.1 Vulcanisaeta distributa
GCCCTAACGCCGGAGGAGGTCGACAATAGGATTAGGAGTAGAATTAATGGCGAACTGAGGTTTTACGAGGGTGATATACATAGGGCAATATTCACATTACCAAGGCATATAAGGGCTGTGCTGAGCGATGAATCGATTAAGCCCGCCACCGATAAAAACCCGACCTTCCTACCCGCGTGATGCTATTTTCAACCTCCGCTTAAAAACCTTAAAAATATGTGCAATTAACTGAATAATTTTCTAAATTATTTCAATAAAGCTTATTAACTGCATCTACGTACGGCATAGGTATGAGCAGTGATGATGTTAGTAGGGTTGTCCGCGAGCATTTGTTTGGTACTTGGCGTAGGCAGAGGGGTTGGGAGCCGCTGAATGTTGTTAGGGCCGAGGGTGTTTACTTCTACGACTCTCAGGGTAGGAAGTACCTGGACCTCTCCTCGCAGTTGGTCAATGTTAACCTTGGTTATGGTAATGAGAACGTGATCAATGCAATAAAGAG
>DAXY01000112.1:7009-9419 GCA_002506645.1 Vulcanisaeta distributa
TTATTGGAGATAATGCCCGAGGGTTTGACGAAGTTCTTCTTCTCAACATCCGGTACCGAGGCGAATGAGGCCGCGGTTAAGATTGCCAGGCTTTACAAGAGGCCCGCCTACAAAATCATTGTTAGGTATAGGTCTTATCACGGCTCCACGCTGGCCTCGATATCAATGACCGGCGATTATAGGCGTTGGTTTGCCGAGCCGCATACAATGCATGGTGTTGTTAGGGTACCGGAGCCGTACTGCTACAGGTGCCCACTCGGCCTTAAGTACCCCGAGTGCGGCCTTGCGTGTGCCAACTACGTGGATTACGTCATTAAGAATGAGAGGAATGTGGCCGCAATACTCATTGAGCCAATAACCGGCACCAACGGCGTGGTAGTCCCACCCAGGGATTACTTACCGACGCTTAAGAGGATTGCCGAGGAGAATGACGTGTTGTTCATCGCTGATGAGGTTATGACTGGTTGGGGCCGCGTAGGCGATTGGTGGGCCGTGAACCTATGGGGTGTTAAGCCAGACATACTAACTACGGCTAAGGGGGCGACAGCATCCTACGTGCCCATTGGGATAACGGCGGTTAGTAGGAGGGTTGCTGATTTCTTTGAGGATGAGTTCTTCGCGCATGGCCACACGTTTGAGGCCCACCCAGTCTCACTAGCCGCTATACCGGCCGTAATTGAGGAGTACAAGAGGTTAGACCTACTCAGTCATGTTAGGGCAATGGGTGAGTACCTGGGTAAGAGGCTTGAGGAGTTGAAGGAGAGGCATAGGAGCATTGGCGATGTTAGGGGCGTTGGTTTGTTCTGGGCCATCGAATTCATTAAGGACTCTAGGAAGACGCCCTTCGGCACTTATGAGGATAGGTACAGGGGAGCCGCAACACCTGTTGATAAGGTGGCTGCCGAGTTAATGAGCATGGGCGTTTACGTATTTAATGGGCCATCCTGGTTCATAATAGCGCCACCACTCATAATAACTAGGGAGCAGATTGACGAGGGGGTTGAGAAGCTGGATCAGGCAATTAGGAAATTGGATGAGCAATACCAGGGTTAACCTAACTTCCTACTGACCACCACGAAGGTGGTGGCTAGGTACTTAAACGGCGCGTGACTGCCCAAAGCCCTATCGAATGAGTACAGCAATGATGCAAGCTTCGCAATCCTACCACCACCCCACTGGTGAATCCTCGATGGGACCACGTTGGATAGTACGTGAATCCCCCTGAGCTTCACAACCTCGAGGCCGTAATTACCCAGTAGGTTGAGTAATTCCTTAATTGTGAAGAACCTAAATGGGACGACCTCGTTATTATGGCCATACCAATAACCCACATGCCCAACCCCCCTAATTAAACCCCTGAGGAAGCCCCTAATCGATATACCGCCAAGCAATGCCTCATAGGCCATGTCAGGGCATACGAGGTTATCAACATCAAACAATAAGTAACCACCACCACTCAATACCCTCGACACCTCCCTAAATGCATGCTCGGACTTAATGATGTGGTTTAGGACACTTCCGTAGGCCACGACGGCGTCGAAGTAGCCATCCCTAAACGGCAACCTGGCGGCATCGCCCTGCACCGCGTCACTACACCTCATGGATTTAACGCACTTAATGAGTGATGCGCGGGATATGTCGAGGCTAACCACGTGGTAACCACGTCTCCTTAGGAGCATTGTCCAAATACCTGTGCCGCTGCCTAGGTCGAGGACCCTACTATGTATCCTAATGCCGTCGAAGTATTCCCTAAAGACCTCGTACAACTCACTATATAGGTGCCTATAGTATTGGGATAGCTTCAGGAAAATCCTTTCATAGGCAGGGGCTAATTCGTCGTAGACGGTGCTTATTGTTGATTCGTAATTACTAGACGATTGGTCGTCACCCTCCACCTCAACCTCCCAATTTCTGTGGCTTGGGGCTTGGATTAATAAAGCCTTCCACCATATAAATGCGGTATATATTACATGGTTGTTATGAATTACTTGTCAAATGACTAATGGGAAGTGGGGCGTGCCGTAGGAATAAAGGTTTATAAGAACGACGAGTTGGTATGGACGTGGCGGCGCAGGGAATCATCGAGGAGAGGGTGAGTAGGGGCTTATCACTGGTTAGTGCCTGCGAGGGTGGTAATGTGACGTGTAGGCTACTCGGTGGTGTGGCCGTGGCTTACCTGGTCCGCGACATATACCAGGAGGTTCCAATGCTCATGCGTGAGCCTAAGGACATAGATGTGGCAGCCCATAGGAGGGATTCTAGTAAGTTGGCGAGGGTTTTCGAGGGGCTCGGATTGAGGGCTGATGTCAGGTTTAACGCATTGCATGGTTACGAGAGGCTGAGGTTCTTCGACACAGCACTGGGCACTAGGGTTGACGTGTTCCTGGACATATTCAGGGAGAGCCACGTG
>DAXY01000093.1:0-1044 GCA_002506645.1 Vulcanisaeta distributa
AGTATGGGTCGGGCGAGTTAATGGAATCAAACACTGAGAACGCCCTGGCTGGGCAGTTTGCGTTTTATAGGTCTGCCACTGGGCAGGTACTGCATGGTTTCACATCCCTGTAATTTCCATTCCTAAACACCTGAAGCCATCTCTCTAAATAATCCACAGATAATAGATAATCCCAAGCCCTCCTGATTAATAGCATTAGCTCCCTGTCCAATAGGTAGACGTACTAGCGCTAAGTTCCCTCAACCTATCAAGTACTATTAACCAGTCTTTTGCGTTCAATTCATTACTTAATGGTCCCGCAGATAGGTAATAACGTTTACATACGAACTTGCATGCGTGGGTTAGGTACATCGTCGCATCATTTACGGGGTCCATGCTTAGGTAGGGAACTTCATCACTGGTAACCTCGACACTACCCCGTAAAGCCGATATATGCTCTATTGGGATNNAAAGCGTAGAAAATCAGGCGATCCGCTGCTCCTCACCGAGTCGGTTGACCCTCACTTATCATCAGTTAATGAGTCTGCCATAGGTAGAGTAATAAAGCTATTGCTGCGACCCACCCTCAGGACCCTCCTGCGGCCTTTCCTCAGCCTTGCCTTCGGCTTTCTTGCGCTTCCACATTGATGGGTATGTGCCCTTCCTCATAACTACCCTCGTAGTTCTAACCGCTATCCCACGCTGGGCCTTCATTATTTCATCACTCGTCATTTCGGCATATCCCAGGGCAACTAACTCGTTCTTAAGAGTCATTATCGCCACAAGCGACCCCTTACTTATGTTGTTCGTCAGCTTAACGATACCGGGAATGGCCAATGCGGCGCCGTGGCATATGGCGTCAACGGCCGAGTCCCTAATCCAGACCCTGGGTAGGTGCTTAACCATGTACTCGACGGGCTTTACGTATGCCCTAAGGAGATCCTCAACGCCATAGTCCCTATATAGTGTGTATGCATCCTTAAGATCTTGAAGCGTAACGGCCTCCCTCTCCGTGAAGCAGCCCACCCTAGTCCTCCTCAACTCCCTCATGTTCGCCCCAACGCC
>DAXY01000093.1:1109-6038 GCA_002506645.1 Vulcanisaeta distributa
AGTTCAAGGTCGTAAACATGCTTCACCCTCAACTGCCTCTTAACCGCACTCCTCAATGGCGGCTTTTGGTATATGGCACCGGTGAATTCCTTCAATACTGCTCTTAACCTCTCATCGTCAACGTCGCCGTGAAGCTTCATAACCATCACATACTCCTTATCCAGGGTGTTAATTGCTGGCATGGCTTTTGTGGACTCGCCAAGCGCTATGGGTAGCACGCCTGAAACCCCTGGATCGAGCGTCCCCGAGTGCCCGGCCCTATCGAGACCTAGCATCTTCTTCACCCAGGCCGCGACCTCATGGCTTGTTGGTCCCCTGGGCTTATCAATGATTATAAAGCCGTACCTAAGGTACATGTCCATTGGTCTCCTCTCCGGTGGTAAGCCCCACTCCGGGTTTGTCTGCTCATTGGGTATCTTAACGAGGACCTCAGGCTCACTGCAGTAGTTTGGTAATGACACGTTGATCATACTTACGGTGCTATGAAATTATAAAAGCCTATCCTCATAATGATGCCGCGGTAAATTAACTTTTATTTCACCCCGGGGTAGTAATCACGAGTGCCTAGTGTAAGGACATTACTCACGATTGCCCTGGCATTGTCGCTCACGATAATACTCATATACTTAATGCACTCGCTATACATGCTTAGGGTCGGGTCATCATTAAGTAACCAATGCATTAGTCCCGCTGAGTATGAGGATTTGATGAACAATTACTCGAACTTACTCACTAAGTACGCGGTGCTTCTGCAGAAGTTGAATGAGTGCCTAGTCAATGAGAGTTCAATACCATCACAGCCCTCACTAAGTCATAGCGAGACCATCGCAAGCGGGTTAATCCTAAACGCGACGTTGCCGACAATGAGTTGTAACGGCTATACCCTCCAATCAATGAGGAGCCTTTATTTCGAGACCAAGGGACCTGGGTACTTAGTAATAACGTATAGGCTGTCAAATCCCCAGGTCATTGAGGGCTCAGTATCGTACTACGTATACGTGATGGCCCAGGCAGTGCCCTCAATACCCATGACCGCGATGTACACGTATGAGGGGTCGACATATGCATATGAAGCCGGTCAATATGGGCGGTTAATCATACCCGTACTGCCGAACTCAACCTACGTACTCACCCTCGGATTTACATGCTACGCCACTCAGTATTACCCACCGACCAATGCCGGTGCTGTGATTAACGGTGAAATACCGGAGAGGGCCATCGTTAATGTGACCTACGTATGGTGAATGCGTTAAGTTACATAGCCCTATTCAAGTGTGATGATGGTAACGTAATTACCCGGGGTAGGAGGTTCATGATTAATAATGGGCTATACGCATACGTTGGTTCATGCGGTAATGCATGCGCAGCGCGCATTACAAGGCACCTCGGTAAGGTCGTTAATAGGTTTTGGCACGTTGATTACCTACACGATATTTGCAGCGAGGCTGCAGTCATGATACTGCCCTTTAGGGAGTGTGATGTGGCCAGGGCATTGCTTAATAGATACCCTGGAGTGCCTGGCTTTGGAAATAGTGATAGGAGGGGTGATGTAACGCACCTATTTAGGGTAGGTTCAGTAGGGGATGACGTGCTTAAGGTACTTCGTGAATTAAGCGCGGTGGTTCGTGAGGTGTTGGGCAGTAATCACTTAAATACCCGGTAATTCCGTGATTATTAGTGATGTTGCTGGTGCGCCTGAGGCATCATGATGATGGCTCGTGTTCCTGACCACCGCCTTCTCCGCTGTTCTCGGAATTGTTCATGGCATTGTTCAGTAACTCCTCGAGGCTCCCTATCTTCAGTCTCTCCCTAATCAGGGCATTAATACTGCTCCTCAATTCGTCAAGGTCGGCCTTACTGATATACGAGAGGGCGTTCGCGACCTCCTCAGCATACATGCTGAAGACTGCGTACTTCATGAGGAGTTCCTGCTCCTTCTCCTTCCTGGTTATGTAAAGCCTTAACTTCCTGGCGACCTCCCTAATTGCATTTCTAACCTCCGACTCTATCTCAGGAACCTCCGCAATGGCCTCCTTACCTGCGCTCGCGTATGGTATCTTCGTGGAACATATATGGACCACAACGGCCATGGGCGCCGGGAACTTGACCTTATACTGCGTCCAATCGATCTCATCAACTATCTTCCTAACCACGTCATTACCCTCATCATAGATCAACGGGACCTTATTCGCAAACCTATAAATGATTGGCCTATCGCTTGGTTCAATAGCCCCGCCCCAGGCGAGGGCTGCCTCGACAATGAATGGGTTGCCCATGTATGAACTAGGCTTCCTAGTCACTGTGAAGACAACCTCGGGCCTAAGCACGAACTTAACACCCTCCGCCAGAATGTCTTCACCAATTGGCGAGAGCCAATCCGCCCTGGGTCTCCTCCAGCCATTAAACTCCCTCATTTTGGTAACGAAGTTGACCAATTCATCATTTACCAACTTACCCACGGGCATGTCAGGCGGTAAGCCTACGAATTCGAGGAAGTTCCTCGCAATGGTTTCACCAACGCCATCGAAGTTCTCGGTGAGGAACTCAAGCAATGGCGTGTCTGGACCCTTCTGTATCAATTGCTTTATCAATTCCACATCAACACTCTTAGGATGCGGTAATCCCTCCTCTGGCGGGTCCGGCATTTTCGTGGTTACCCTAGGTATCTTAATCGCGTCGTCCTCATCGGGGCCCCTAAGCACGAACTCCGCGTAGGGCGTAACCATGGCAGTCCTCCTTAGGTACTCCTCAACCCTCCGCTTGGCCTTGGGCCAATCGCCCTCAAGCACGACCTTTATTGCCGTGCCATGCCAACCATACTTATTCTCCAACGTCCTCTGCGACACTATGACCGGTTCATTCCTGGTTATATCAATCATCAGTTGGTATTCATAAATAACATCACTCTTCAATGGAGCGCTCCTAACGAGGATTGGCGTATTTGTTGTCGACTGTGCGTATAGGACGACCATCTTAGCCCCAAGGCCAAATATACCCCTGTGCTGCTTAATCCTATACTTACTGCTGTAAAATACCCTGCCAAAGACGTTAGGTATCTCATCACCGGGTATTCCAATGCCATTGTCCTCAACGTAAATGCTAACCCAACCCCTCGATTGATCAGCATAATCAACGTAAATCTTTATACTGGGCAGTATCTTGAAGGTCTCGGTAGCATCAAGGCTATTCTCAACAAGCTCCCTAATTGTTTGATAAACCGCCCTAGTCGGATTGGCGAAACCCGCTATCTCCCTATTTCTACGAAAGAACTCAGCAGGCGATAAGGCCTCGAACTTAACAATATCGTTAGTACCCATGATCCGGAGCCTAGGAAACAAGAGCTAATTTAAACTTTTTGTACTTTATAATGCAAAGATTATCAATGATCGATGGGGCAGTACCGCGTATATGATCGCCTAAAATCATTGCCCGAGCCCACGTGGTCAGCCTTTAGATTTAAGCGCGTCATGGGTCTCGGCCTCAAATGACTATGGCCTTGAGTATCTGCTTAATATCCTTAAGGTTTTCGAGGTTCCTCACGAGGTTTATCACGGTATTTACCTGGCTCGGTGTTAGTAACCCGTTGATTAGCCTCCTGAACTTATCCTCCACCTCCTCGTCCGTCATTGGATTTCTTGGATGGCCCTTTGGGTGGTCTACCCTAGCCGTTAATTCCTTGCCGTTCCTGAACTTAACCGTTACCCTATTAGGTATTGCGGATGGATATAGCTTGTCCAGTTCTGGGTCAACATTGACCTTTGTCTTCCTTATTAGGGCTAAGACCCTTGGGTCGCGTATGTTCTCCGGCATGTAATGTTGGAGCTCCACAGTGCCGTGGAGGAGCGCCACCGCGGTTACCCACATTAGGCTGTGATCCGCAGTCTCCTTAGTCCTTGGATCCCACTTCTCTGGGTCCTTAACTATTATGTCGTAGGCCGCCCTGAAGGTGTCTATGGTTATTGACTCAACATCGTCAGGCTCAATGGCCTTGCCATACTCCTGCCTAATGATCCTAGCCGCGTCAACTGCTGACTGGGCATGGTACTCCACTGGGTATGGCTTTATGTACGTGTCAAGGATCCTCTTTGGGCTCGGCATGTGGTTGAGGTCTAGGATCAACTTCTCATTGAAGTCGCCAGCCAATAACTGCCTTATGAACCCCATCTCGCCCTTCAACGGTGCGTCAGGCCCCGTGAAGCCCTCCCTAGCGAGTAATACCGCAAACACGGCATTCCTCGAGGAATTAGCCGTGGCGGCAGCCTTCCAGTGACTCAACTCACCAACCCTGGACTGCCTCATGGCTGCATGGGGCACGGTGGCTATTGACAGGGCATTGAGGGCCTCATGATCACTTAGGCCCATGAGCTTTGCCAACCCAGCCGTGACCGCAATGCCTATGTAGTTCACGTGATCCCAACCATGAAGCCTGAGACTACCCGCATCACAGAGCCTGACGCCTACCTCGTACGATGTGGCTATGGCTGTTATCAAATCCCTACCGCTTAATCCCCTATGCTCAGCTGCCGCGAAGAGCGTGGGTATCATATCGCTTGGGTGAAGCGGCTCCCTACCTAGATATGTATCATTGTAGTCCAGGTACCTGACCATCAGGGCGTTTGTGAACGCGGCCCAGTCCATGGCCGAGGCGTCGGTCGTGCCCCACAGCGTGGCCTCGACACTGGACCTGTAGTTCTTGGCTATGCCCCTGGCTATCTTCACGGGCTCCGCCATAAACGCGGCGAGGGCCACGCCGAGGCTATCCAGGACCCTACGCTTAACCTCATTAATGACTTGCTGATCCAGATCTTCGAACTTGACGTTGAGTGAGTAATGAATTATGGCCTCACCCAGTGGGTCCTTAACCATTGACTAATGCGGTAATTACTATTTTAAATGCATAACCTTAAATCACTAATTGATCGAGGCCAT
>DAXY01000065.1:0-122 GCA_002506645.1 Vulcanisaeta distributa
GAAGGCCGGCGGTCTCTCAGAGGCGGGCCAGCTGTAGTAGCCCCAGAAGGCGTGGTTGAAGGTTCCATATGCAAGGAAGCTCGTTAGTGGGTCAACCTTGAGGCCGCTCCAGTACATGCCCT
>DAXY01000065.1:178-964 GCA_002506645.1 Vulcanisaeta distributa
TATAGCAGTTAATATGGCCACTGTGGGTACGAGTATCTTAAGCATCATGAGTCTCTCGGGCTTCCTATCACGTACGTAGAAGTATAGGTATATGGCGGCTATTATGGACCAGGTCAATATTACAGCGGCCAGTATTCCGTGGAATATGAAGACGTTGGCGCCCCACCAGAACATATTCCACGCATCGGCTGGGTTGACCCACTTAGCTACGTAATCCGTCAAGCCAACAACGTTCTGCCCAGTGGCCTGGTACAGATTTACCACCTCGAGGCCGGGGGGTCTTATGCTGAGTGATGCCATGACGGCGAGGATATTATAGGCGCTATAGTAACCACCGAGCGCTGCCGCTATGCCTATTACCCAGTGTAGAGTTTGGTTCTTGATCTTGTTCCATGTGAATACGTAAAGTGGTAGTATGATCACCTCGGTTAGGAAGGCAAATAATTCGAGGTAGAAGGGCAGTACTATTGCCTCGCCAATCAGGGATATGAAGTTGCTCCATAACGTGACTAGTCCGAACTCGACCAATGTGCCGAAGGCGGCGCCAACGCCGAAGAATATCGTTGATATTACCGAGAATGTCCTAGCCGTGTTATACCAGAATTGATTGTGGCTCCTTATGTAGAGGTACTCCGCGACTACGGCTAGGAGTATTGTGCCGAGGAAGCTCGATGCGAGGGACAGATGGGCTAGTACGCCTACCCCACTCACGACCCTAACGTCTGTTGGTGCTCCGAGTATGGGTTGGTCCGCCATCGTCAATAATTATTATAAAGGGGATTTATA
>DAXY01000065.1:1048-3156 GCA_002506645.1 Vulcanisaeta distributa
CATTCAGTCCCTAAGGAACTGCCTAGCCGCTATTATTAATGGATCCCAGACCTGGGTCACGGCGGGTAGGTAGGCCAGGTCAGTCATGAATAGGTCCTCAACCGTGGAGCCCCTAGCCATTAATGCGGCGAGCACGTCAATTTTGCCAAGGACGTAGGAGCCATCATCGCCAAGTACCTGGGCGCCGAGGATCCTCATGTCGCCCTCATTAACTATTAGCTTTATCGTTACATAACCACCGCCTGGGTAGTACCTAGCCCTTGTCCTGGCCGTTATTGAGGCACTCCTCACCTTGAACCCGTTCTTAACCGCCTCCTGCGTCGTTAAGCCCGTACTCGCTATGTATAGGTTCATGAACCTGGTCATTGATGTGCCAACAACGCCGGGAAAGGTCATGGGCCTACCCGCTATGTTGCTCCCGGCCACGAACCCCATCTTATTGGCCGTTGTCCCGAAGGGGTGCCAGTAGGGCTTCCCGGTTATTAAGTTCCTGGTCTCGGCCACGTCGCCGGCCGCATAAACGTTCTCTACGCTTGTCCTCATGTGCTCATCAACCCTCACAGCCCCGGTCTCGCCAATGCCGAGCTTGAGCTGCCTGGCCAACTCAATATTGGGTCGTATACCCGTGGCGAGTATAACGGCATCGACAACGTACTTACCGCCGTCCGTGGCAATCACCTGCTTATCTCCCTGGCTATTGACCTCGAGTAATCTCTCACTAAGCCGTAATTTGACCCCGTGCTTAATTAATTCATTCATGATCACCCTACCCAAGTCCTCATCCAATGACCTACGCAGCGGATAGTTGGACCTGCTAATCATTATTACTTCCTTACCCCTAAACCTAAGCGCCTCGGCAATCTCAAGGCCGATGTATCCAGCGCCCACTATGCCTATCACGCCCATTGAGTCGAGGATTTCCCTAAGCCTAACCGCCTCGGCTGGGTGGTGTACGGTGAATACGTGGTCGCCCTCGATCGGTATGTCCGGTATTGCCGGTTCCGCCCCAGTGGCGAGCACTAGGTAGTCCCACTCCACCTTCTCACCCTTGTCCGTGACTACGTAGCCCCAGTCAGCCTCAACAACGGCCTCATTAACCCTAACGTCAATGCCCCTCTCCCTCCTGAAGTACTCTGGCGTGTAGTGCATGAATAATTCGTAATTATCAAACAAGCCCTCCAGGTAATACGGTATTCCACAGGGCGCGTGGCTTACCATGTTCGTCCTCTCGAAGACGATAACCTCAGCATCACGCCTCAACCTCCTTATTCTCGAGGCAGCGCTCATGCCGGCAGCCCCACCGCCAATTACCACAATCCTCATACCCCGGCCTAACTTGGGGCAAAGATTTAAATGATGCTATGCGTCATATAGTTGTTAATGAGTAATAATGATAATAATGAGGCATTACTTAGGGTGATAGACCTAATGAGGGAGCTGGAGAGGTATTTAGCAATACTCTATGGTATTGCCGCCTTCGGTGTTAAGGACCAGTACATAAGCACTGTCATGAGGAAGATAAGCATTGAATCGGCGATGCACAGCTACACATTAACCATGCTGAAATCCTTAATTCGCGAGTGCCCACCAAAGAAGGTACTTGATGCTGAGGCACTCTTTTCCCTACAGGGAAGTATTGAGGAGGCAATAACGCATGCTAAGTCGTTAATGGATTTCATGGATTCCATNNGTCAAGACGAGTAATGACATAACCAACTCAGTTGTGGATAAATTGGCCGAGCTTGAGAGTTACGAAGAGAATGCCGTAAGGATATACAGCTTCCTACTCAGGAGTTACTTACCAATAACCAGCACTAGGGTGGGTCCCAAGCACCGCACGTCCTCAAAACTCATTGTTAAACTGCTAAAGAGTATTTCAGATGATGAGAAGCACCACGGTGAATTACTACAATCCGTTAGGGAATTAATGACGGAGAGGGAGGGAAAGTAGGGCCTTTCAGGGTGTGTTGTCCACCGTTCAGTAAGGAATTAAAGGCTTCCGGCACAGGCATTAACGTGGATAGGCCAAGGCCCTTCTTAAGGGAGTCAACAGGGCTTGTTAGGGAGATTGGCCCGTGGACCGCGCTACTCATGAATACCGCATTCAT
>DAXY01000065.1:3239-4504 GCA_002506645.1 Vulcanisaeta distributa
ATACTACTCAATAGGGTTGGCGTGATGTACTACAGGACGGCCAGCGACTACATATTCATAACCAGGAACCTACACCCATCCATCGGCTTCGCGGCAATGTTCATGTTCGTGATTGACCAGATGTTCTTCAACGCCGTGTTAATAAGCCTAGGCCTAATCACCGGGTTAGCACCGGCATTACTGGCAATTGGCCTGTCAAACCACGTGGGAAGTCTCGTATCCCTCGCCAACTCATTAATGAGCCCACAGATGACGTTCCTGGTCGGCTCGGCAATATTCGCCATATTCATAATAATTAATATCGCGTCTTCGAGGGCGGGCACCTACCTGGCCTCGGCAATATCGCTCTTCGGTGTAGTAACATTCATAATAACGGTGATATTACTCTACCTATACGCCCCTCAGGTCATTAACGTAATAAACGCCGCATCGCCCAAATTATTGGGCCAAGCGAGTGCGGTGGCAAGGAGTCTGCCGAGCAATGGCGTGGTGCTGGACACCGTGTATTTAATACCGTACCTGGCCTACGTATTCCCCTTCGTAAACTTCATCCTATCAATAGGTGGTGAGGTTAGGAGGGGTAGCGCAATGCCCATTGCCATCTATGGTACGTATGCCGTGAGTGCCGTGCTCCTGGCGCTGGGTGTCTGGGTTGCCGTATCGTCCCTTGGTATTAATAGGTTGAATGGACTATTCGCCATATACTACGGCCTAGCAAGCGGCGCCGCTTGGCCGAGTAACCTGCCACCTCCCTACCCACAGGCCCTGCTCATCATGGCGCTTAGGGACCCATTACTGCAGTGGCTTGTGGCCATTGGCTCATTTACCTGGTACGTGAATGTGGTCTCGGTACTCGTGATACAAATAGCCAGGTATTTACTGGCGTTATCCTTCGATAGGGTGTTGCCGTCAGCCCTGGCATACGTCAGTTCTAGAACCCACACACCAATCACGGCGCATGTAACGGACTTGGTAATAACGCTCGTTATAATGTACCTTTACAACCTCAGCATTGTACCAACGCTATCAGCCACCATGGACGTGAGCACCCTAGTCACCATACTCATGTACTTCATGGTAATGACAATAACGGCCATAGTAATGGGCGTGAGGGCCAGGTCAGTCAAGACCGTGGCGCTGGGCGCCTACACCACGGGATTATTTGCGTGGATAGCCTATGAGGAGGTTACGAACCCAATGGCCTACTTATTCGTGCCATCAATAAACGCCTACATAATTGGCTTCTTCGCGGCATTATTCGCGGT
>DAXY01000052.1:0-805 GCA_002506645.1 Vulcanisaeta distributa
GAACGGCGCTGTCACAGGCGGTAATGTGCTCGGCTCATTGATTACGGGCCTACTTGCCCAATACTACGTACCAATCTATGGCGAGGTGGGCGCGCTTGAGCATGCACTACTGATGGTGCTGATCCTGGCATTCATATCGGGAGCCCTGTGGGTGGCCGTACCCAAGCCTCCGAAGCGTAGTAAGGTGCCGTTGTTTGGATAAAATGCCCAGCCATTAATGAATTAGATGCTATTGGTGGAAATAAGGAAGTAGCTTCATGGTTAAAAATATAAGGCNNATTCAAGATCATGCCCAGCTTTAGGTTCCCGAATGGCGTCACGGTGGAGCTTATTAAGGGCGACATTACTGAGGTGGAGGCTGACGCAATTGTTAATGCCGCGAATTCATACCTTGAGCATGGTGGTGGGGTTGCCGGGGCCATTGTTAGGAAGGGTGGTTGGGTTATTCAGGAGGAGTCCCGTGAGTGGGTTAGGAAGTATGGTCCTGTACCTGTGGGCGGCGTTGCCGTGACCAGCGCAGGTAGGTTGAGGGCTAAGTACGTTATTCATGCCGTTGGCCCTAGGTGTGGTGTTGAGCCTATTGAGAGACTTGATGATGCGGTCACTAATTCGCTTAGGAAGGCTGAGGAGTTGAATTTAGTAAGCATAGCCTTTCCGGCCATTAGCACGGGCATATTCGGTTGCCCCTATGAGGATGCTGCGAGGATCATGGCCAGGGCGATTAGGAGGGAGGCGCCTGGACTCAGGAGTGTTAGGAGGATCATAATTTGTCTCTATGGTGATGAGGCATTTAATGTATTCAGTA
>DAXY01000052.1:940-1444 GCA_002506645.1 Vulcanisaeta distributa
TTCCTCTTCTTACTATGAAGGCCTGGCTAGTAATAGCGCTGGCGTTTCTAGCAGGACTAAGTGGCATGGCCGTTGCTGCGAACATGAATAGCGTACTTGCCTACTTAAGTTATCACCTGGTGCTACCGCCACCACCAACCTACAGCGTCACTGCCGCGTACATAGACCTGGGGAACGTAACCCCTGGAATGAGTGGTGAGGTGAAGGCAACCGCCTACTTATATGTTAATTCATCTGGCTACTTCAAGGTTAAGCTCCATGATGATGACCTAGACGATGTTTTTAGTAACTTCACGGTAGTCGTAATAATTGGTAATCAAACAGTAACGCTGAACCTGCATAGGGATGAATATAGCGTGTATTTGATGCCAGGTAATTACACAGTGTCAATAACCGTGTATTACACCGTTAAGCCTAACCCAGGGGGACCGCCTAACGTCGTTAATAGGCCATTAATAACGATAGAGCCGATTAATGAACATGTGGGGAACTTCAATAATCAGG
>DAXY01000052.1:1469-13554 GCA_002506645.1 Vulcanisaeta distributa
AACTGAATTAAAAATCACCTAACCGGTTTCTGCTTCTTACCCTGCAATATTGCCTTTAGGCTAACGCCATTAACCATCACTACCCTAAACCTAACGCCTGGTAGGTCCCCATAGGCCCTACCCTCAGGCCCGCCTATCCTCTCGATTATTACCTCATCATGCTCATTAATTATGTTTAATCCACCGTCCCAGGGCACGAAGGCTGTGACTACCTTACCATTCTTCGTTATTTGGACCCTGACGCACTTCCTGACTGCGGCATTTGGCTTTCTAGCCTCAACACCAACCTTCTCAAGGACTATCCCCCTAGCCATTGGCGCCCCCTCCAGTGGGTCGAATTTCTTGGCTATGCCGAGCATTCTCCTCTTATAGTACGTATCACTCCACCTAAACTTCTTCCTCTTCTCCCTCAATCCCCTGGCTGCAAACATGCCAAGTGGTGATTTTTTACCAGGCATTGTCATCACCGTGGTTTTAGTACTTATTTACTTTTCCCCAGTTACTGGCCTTGTTCCGGCGATACTATTTTTATCTTATCAATGTCGAAGTACCGCTTGGCCAGTAGTTTAGCCCTGTTGATGTTCCTTCCCTGCTTACCAATGGCTATTGCCTTATCCTCATTTTGCACGGTGGCTATTGCTATACTGCCATTGTTGGGAAGTTTCGTTATTTTTATGGAAATCACCCTCGCTGGGTATAGGCTGTTCTTAATTAATTCCTCAGGCGTTTCCCCATACTCAACCACCTCTACGTCCTTGCCCGTTAATTCCTTCAATTTCCTAATATTAATCCCGTTCTTACCCACAGCCAGTGGCGCGAAGTTCTTATCCACAATGAATATTATCCTATTGTATTGTGGATCGATCACCGTATCCCTCGGCGTTATTCCAGTTATCTTTTCAAACAACGCCACGTACCTAATTTCCTCCTCTGTTAACCTAATGCTGGGCATCATGATCACCCAGTACGTTGTGTTGCTAGGGCCAATATATTGCTTTCCCCTGGGTCGATTATGGCTATTGTTGAGACTTTGAAGGGTCTCCTAACGGCTGCGCCTAGGTCCCAGCTTGATCCCTGGAATAAGTAGACCGGTATGTTCGCGGCCTTCGCGTAGTGCTGCACAGTGCTCATTATCTCGCCCGGCGCGTTTGATGCTAGTATTACTAGTTTTGCTGATCCATCAATTATTGCCTTAAGTGATTCCTTATAACCAAGCGTCACCTTGCCCGTGTTCAGCGCGACCTGTAATTCTCGTGAGATATCAATCATTCAAGACAGCCCTGAAAAAACCCTATTTAAACCTAATGCCGGCGGTGGCTTGGGGTAATACCTCATTCAAATTCCATTAGCAGTTGAACAATGCCTGTGCCGATGGGTATGTACTTACCGGCGAGCACGCTCTCGACAACGCCTCTGAAATTCTCCAGCTCACCCTTTATCGAGGCTTCGACTAGGTTCTTAACAGTAACCTCGAAGGCAGCCCTAGCCAATGGGCTCTCCTTCTCGCCGACCACTCCGTGCCTACCGACCTGCCTAACTCTGCCGGTCCAGGTCATTACATCGGAGATGAGCATTAGGTGCCTAATGTCCGTGTCAAGGCCCTGTTGATCAAGGACCTTCTTCAGCTCCCTCATTATTACTGTCCTAGCGGCCTCTATCCCGAGTACCTCCGCAACCTCGTGAATGTCATTCGATATTGTCCTCCTATAATCAACACCGTCTATCGTGAGTACGGCCTCCAGGTTCGTGCCCTCCGTCTCTATTATCCACTCACCATCCCTATACCTAACCAGGGTTTTCTTAACGTTTTTAATGCCCGCAAGCCTCGTCTGCATTATCTTATCCCTAATCCTCCTGAGTTTTATTATGTCGGCCTCCTCAAGCGTGACCCTAATGACGTTTCCATCAATCTCCACCTGCGCGCCCTTGCCCCTAATCCTATCAACAACCTTCCTAACATCCTCCATCGTTAAGCCCCTCTGCCTTAGCTCGTCCTCGTCGATCTCAATCGTTATCTGCGAATTTACGTAATCAACCTCGACACTCTTCGCCACATTCTCTATGGTGGTTAATTGGATCCTGTAGGCAATTTCCTGGGCCTTGTTTGGGTCGTTCCTATGATCCTCGTCTAGGTATATCGTCATCATGGGTACTGATGGCTTTCTCCTGGCGTCGACTAACTCGATCATCCTAGGTAGGCCAAGGGCCATTGAGAACTCCCTAAGCCCCGCAAAGTGGAATGACCTAAGGATCATTTGCGTACTTGGCTCACCAACCGATTGGGCGGTTACGATGCCTATGGCCTCCCCAGGATCAATCAACATCTTGTAGTACTCATTAACCAGCATCCTCACGAGATTTGCCAATTGCTCCCTGGTTAATTCCACGTTGGAGAGCTTGTTCTTCAATTCATCAATAATCCTTGGAGGTAGTACATTGGCCAGTTGAGCCAATACATTGTTCAACTCCTCCTGCGAGACCACATTCCTCGCCTCGGACATGCCCCTCACCTACTTATGCCCGCCCTTCTAAGTATTTCGTCAAGGTTAAGCCTGCCATGGTCGCTCTTACTAACGTCAATACCATCCTCAGCATACCTAGTCTGTATTATGGAGCCTGAGGCGTTCCTAACCGTGCCATCATAAGCGACGTAAATGTCCTGCAATGCATTAATGAGTCTCCTCTGCATATAACCGCTCTGGGCCGTCCTTACTGCCGTATCCACTAGGCCGTCCCTACCACCAGCCGCATGGAAGAAGAACTCAAGCGGTGTTAGCCCAACCTTGAAGTTATTCTTAACAAAGCCCTTGGCTATTGGGCCGAGGTCACCTGGCTCGAAGTGCGCCGTTGTCCTCCCGATGAACCCCCTCTTAAAGCGCTCTCCCCTTATTGTCTGTTGCCCGATCATTGCGACCATCTGCGTTATGTTCACAATGCTGCCTCTGGCGCCGGTCTTCGCCATTATGTACGTCTCGCCATCCTTATCGATGTATTTCTCGACAACACGGGCTGCGGCCTCCCTGACGCGGCTTAATTCGATGGTTATGTAATTCTCAAGCGTCTCCTCAACTGTTAAGCCGGGCTCGGCCTCAAGCCTGCCCTCCCTAAACCTCTGTATGTAGTCGAGGACCTTCTTCTCGCTCTCCTCATACAGCTTCTCAAGTTCCTCGTAACTCTCTGGAGGCATCTCAAGGGAGTCGATGCTCATGGAGAATCCCCTCAGGTCCAAGAACCTGAGTATCGCCCTCAGGGTTGAGTCGATCCACCTCCTCGCGAAATCATTACCGTACCTCTTGACTATTACGTGCCATAGCGAGTCCACCTGCTCCGCGCCGATGGACTTTTTGTCAAGGACTCCCGTGGCCATGTAACCGTTAACAATCATTACGTACTCATCCGTGTAGCAGTTGAATGGGTCCTTACAGCTCTCCTTAATCGCTGTTGGCTGTACCCAATTAAGGTCCTTGGGTAGTAGCATTGATATTACCTGCTTCCCAGTCCAGAGCTCCTTCGGGTGCATAATGGCTGGTTCATCAATTTCACCCTCATAATTGGCCGCGGCCAGTATGTACATCAGTAATTCCCTATTTATGAACGTGTCCTTCTTAGTCAGTAGGTAACCACCGGTTATGTAGTCCTGCCTGGCGCCTATTATTGGCCCGCCATACCTCGGCGTTATTATGTGGTTCTGAACAAGCATTAACGCCTTGGCTTCAGCCCTGGCCTCCTCATTCTGGGGCACGTGTAGGTTCATCTCATCCCCATCGAAATCCGCGTTGTATGGTGGACACACGGCAAGGTGAAGCCTGAAGGTCCTACCGGGTAATACCCTGACTATGTGGCCCATCATCGACATCCTATGTAGGCTCGGCTGCCTATTGAATAGCACAATGTCGCCATTCATCAAGTGCCTCTCGATTATGAAGCCCGGGGCCAACTTATTGGCCAGCTCACGCCTATCCCTGAAGTACCTAAGGTCGACCCTCCTACCGTCTGGGTAAATCACGTAGTTGGCGCCCGGCCATACCTCAGGCCCATTGAGGACTAACTGCCTGGCGAGGTCCAGGTTCCACTCAGTGATGGCCATGGGCACGGTCAGTACCTTAGCCACGTCAATTGGCACGCCAACCTCGTTAATGCTTAGGTTGGGGTCTGGACTAATGACAGTCCTTGATGAGAAGTCAACCCTCTTACCAGACAGGCTACCCCTGAACCTACCCTCCTTACCCTTAAGTCTCTGGGCCAGGGTCTTCAACGGCCTACCACTCCTATGCTTAACCGGTGGTAGGTTCGGTAGCTCATTGTTGAAGTAGGTCGCCACGTGATACTGCAGCAAGTCCCATAGCTGATCAACGACACTGCTCGGCGCGCCTGAGTCAATTGCGGTCCTCAGCTTCTCATTAGCCCTGACTATATCAACGAGCTTGTGCGTTAGGTCATCCTCACTCCTCTGCCCAGTCTCCAACTGTATTGAAGGCCTAACCTGCGGCGGTGGGACGGGTAACACGGTGAGTATTGCCCACTCAGGCCTCGCAACCTTTGGATCCCAACCCAACAGCTCCAGGTCACTATCCGGTATTTTCTCAAGTCTCTCCCTAATCTTCATTGGGTCCAGCTTCTCGAGAACCCCATTCTCCTTCTCCTCATAGAACGTGTACGGCCTCTCAAACCTGATCTTATACTGCTTGGCACCGCAATGCGGGCATACCGTCCTCTCCATGGCCTTCTTCCTAATTCTCTCAATAAACCTATCAGCAAGTAGCTTCCACCTAACCCTTAGCTTAGCCAATCTCTTGCTGTACTTCTCAATCTCCTCATCCGTTAGTAATATCCTACCGCATTCCCTACAGGTTGTTCTGAGCAGATCGTGTATGTACTTGGCATACTCAACATGTATCACGGGCCTCGCAAGTTCAATCCTACCAAAATGACCGGGGCACTTATCGGGTGGGTTACCGCAGGTCTCGCACCTGGTGCCCGGCTCAACAACGCCGAGCCTCCTGTCCATTAACCCACCAACCATTGGCCTACCGGCCTCGTCATAGGTCTCAGACGTGGTTATCTCCATCACTGACATGGACCTTATGACCTCCGGCGATAGTATTGAGAACTTAATGGCCCTAATCGCCTTAAGCGGTATTTCCTCCTCCCTAACGGTGGTTCTCTCGGTCTGCGTCGCCATTACTCACCACCCCTTTCACGACCCATTAAATAAGCCTTATCAGGCCCTCCTCTCCTCAATTAAATCACCCACCTCAATCCTTGGGTAGATGCCTAGGCTCATTAATTCCTGAAGCAGGAGCTTGAATGCGTAAGGCACGACAACCCTCGCAATCCTACCCTTATCACCGTGTATTGGGCACACGGGCTTACCCTTATTGGAGTCATACCAAGCTATCATACCGCAGTCCTCACAGACGTACATGACGTACTTATCGCTGGACTCAACAAGCCTCTCCCTAAGTAGTGCCGCTGCGCCGTGCGCTATTAACACGTCCCTCTCCATCTCGCCAAGCCTAAGGCCGCCCTCCCTGGACCTACCCTCGGTTGGTTGCCTAGTTAGTATCTGCACAGGGCCCCTGGCCCTGGCATGTATCTTATCTGCAACCATGTGGTGAAGCTTCTGATAATAAACAATGCCGATAAATACGTCGGCCTCGAGCTTCCTACCAGTCAATCCGCTGTACATTACCTCCTTACCATCCCACCTAAAGCCGGACCTAATGAGTAGGTCCTTAAGCTCCTCCTCAGTAACGCCCTCAAACGGCGTTGCATCTATCATGACCCCCCTCAGCGCCGCCACCTTACCCGCCATTGACTCGAGCAGTTGGCCGATCGTCATTCTACTCGGTAATGCATGTGGGTTAACTATTATGTCTGGCGTTATCCCATCCTCCGTGAATGGCATGTCCTGCATCGGAATCATCATGCCCATGACCCCCTTCTGCCCATGCCTACTGGCAAACTTATCACCAAGCTCCGGAATCCTCAACTCCCTAACCTTAACCTTAACGAGCTTATAACCCTCATTGGTCTCCGTAACCACGACACTGTCGACAATGCCCTTCTCACCACGCCTAACCGTTATTGACGAGTCCCTCCTCGCGCTGGACACGACTGTCTCGGTATAGACGCCGTAGAACCTAGGCGGTGATGTCTTGCCTATCAAAACCTCACCACTTGATACGAATACCTCGGGCGAGACAATACCGTCCTCATCGAGGTGGGCGTAGGCCTCGGGACCCTTATAACCCCTGACCTCGGCCGAAGGTATCTCTATCCTATCCTCCTCACCACCTGGGTACCTCATTTGCTCGGTCTCGTATGTCCTAAAGAACACGCTCCTGTACATACCCCTCTCGATGGATGATTTATTCAGTATCACGGCATCCTCCATGTTATAACCCGTGTAGGTGAGTAGGGCAACGACGGCGTTTTGACCCGCGGGTCTCTCTAGGTACCCATTGAGTTCTATGCCTCTGGTTATGACGAGCGGTATCTCTGGGTAAATCAGTAGGTGCCCCCTACTGTCCATCCTGAACCTGTAATTGGCTGCTGGGAATCCGAGACTTTGCTTCGCCATCGCGGCTTCATAGATGTTCCTAGGTGATTGGTTATGCTCGGCGTATGGTATTATTGAGGCTACGGCGCCTATCATTACCGATGGTATTATCTCCATATGGGTGTACTTGCTCATGTCCTCCTCGGGGTTTATGGCCACCAACGCGTTCTCCTCCTCATCACCATCTAGGTACTCAATTATGCCGCTATTGATCAGGTCACTCCACGTTAACTCACCCTTCCTAAGCTTCTCAATGTGCTCAGGCCTCAGCCTTAACTTTCCATTCTCAATTATTAGTACAGGCCTCCTGAGCCTACCACCATCGCAATTAACCCTCACCTCATCCAAGTAATCGCTCTTTATCCTGGCGATGTTAATCTCATGGCTTATCTGCCCCCTCCTCCTCATCTCCCTAACCGTGCTTACTAACCTATCCGGATCCGTGTGAATGCCTATTAACCTACCGTTTAGGTACACCTCCGTGCCCTTAACACCCTCCTTCCTAGCCTTCAGTATTGGCACGACGCCCAGGTCATAGAGCATTTTCTCGACCTCATCCTCATTAACGCCCACCGTTATTGTGGAGAGCAGTGCTAGGTTCTTGACTAAGCCGCAGTTCTGGCCCTCGGGAGTCTCAATGGCGCAGAGCCTACCCCACTGTGTTGGGTGTAGGTCCCTAGCCTCGAAGTGCGGTTGCGCCCTACTTAGGTTCGACACGACCCTCCTGAGGTGGCTGAGGGTTGAGAGTATGTTCGTCCTATCCAGCATTTGGGATACACCCGTCCTACCGCCTATCCAGTTACCCGTGGCTAAGGCGTGCCTAATCCTCTCGGTTATTATGTCTGCCCTAACCAACGTGACTAGGCTCGGTATCTTACCCCTGGAGTAATGCCTCTCCAGTTGTTGCCTAATGTCTTGAATGACTTGCCTAAATACGGCCCTAAATAACTGCGTCATTAGGTCACCAACGAGCCTAACCCTCTTGTTAGCTATGTGGTCCTTATCATCAGGTTGCCTACGCCCAAGGTACATCTCAATAACGCCCTTAACCATCTGCCCAACCATCAACGCCTTCTTTATCCTGGCCTCCTCATTAGTCCCTAGGTGAGGTAGGAAGTACTTATCAAGGACTTGCCTAGCCCTCTCAATCCTAACCTCCCTCGGCTGCCCAATGGCCACCTTACTGCCTATGAAGTCGAGCGCGTCATCCACCGTACTCGCTATCTGCACTGAGAATTGAAGTGATGGTAACAACTCATTCTGTATGTCAGGGTCATCACTGACTGCGAGGACTATATCCTCATCAGTCTCTAGGCCCAGGGCCCTCATTACTATTGGGAATGGTATCCTGGTGGCTATTGCGGGAAATGTAACGTAGATTATCCCATCCTTATGCCTCTCTACGGTCACGGTAGTCTTATAGCCCGCCCCAATCGATATTACCTTAGCCACGTGCGTGATGCTCGCCTTATCGCCCTTATCATAAAATGGCTTATTTGGTGCCAAGTCCTCCTGAGAGACGACGACCCTCTCACTACCGTTGATTATGAAGTAACCGCCTGGGTCTTCGGGATCCTCAAGCCTACTAATGAGCCCCTGCCGCTTAAGCCCGTATAAGTTGCAGAACTTGGACCTTACCATTATTGGTAAGTCCCCAATGTAGACCTTCTGCCTATCAACCTCCTCATCATTGACGTAAAGTACCATTGTTAGGTAGAGGGGCGCTGCATAGGTTAGGTTCCTAAGCCTGGCCTCCATTGGGTATAGGATATGCTCACTGGCGTCGGCCTCCCTAACCCTCGGCTTACCGACCTCGATCCTCTCGAGCTTTATGTACAATCCCTTAATGTCAGTCTCGATTATGCTATTCTCATCAACAATTTCCTGAAGCTTCCTCTCCACGAAGTCATTAAATGAATCAATCTGGTGCCTAACGAGACCACCATCCCTAATGAATGCCCTCACCAACTCCCACCTATCGTCTGATGATGGGAATGCTGTGCGAGCCATCTTAGACCTAAGTATTGGTATTGGCACTGAATCCGCGGCCCTACCATGCTCAATGTCAGGATTATTTATCGGCATGGTTAATCACCCCCATACAGAGTCAATATTTAAACCCTTTTTCCAGGATGCAATCCACGAATTGACTAATCATGCCTCCCACTTCCTCATAGGGGCTTATTTAAATTGCTTTGCATATTAGCCAGGTACCACGAACCTATACGTTACGAACTCCCCAGCGGTGTCCGACTTCCTAATAATCCTAATTACATTACCTGGCTTTGCCCCTATAGCCCTAGCCAGTGGGTCACTGGCCCTGATCCATGGTAGTTGGAAGACCTTGGCATTCAATTGCTTAAGTATTTCCCTAACCTCCTCCTTGGGCACGATCTCCGCCTTAGGCATGTACTCATGCTCAAGAATCCTCCTAAAACGCTCCTCAGTCTTCCTCCTACCCCTTGAGCTCACGATACTTGGCATTACCTTAAAGCTATATAAGCCTTACACCAAGGCCTAGGCAGTGGCGCTAAAATATTTAATATATTTGGAAATTATAAGCCCTAAATGAATAATCCATACAATGAGGTCATTAAGGAGGTCCAGAAACTCCTCAGCCTGCTGAGTGCGGAGATTGGTACTGACGTGACTAAATACGTAAGTGAGGTAATGAGGGCGCCCCCGCAATATGGTTACTTGGCAATCCCAATGCACAATGTGATTAGGACACATGGGAACATTGGTGAGATCATAAGTAATAAGGTAATACCACAATTGAAGCTAATAAATAAGGCCATATTGGTTAATGGGTATTTAAACATTGATATTGATATTAGGAATTACGCAAACATAGTGTTATCATCAATTAATAACCTAGGTAATAAGTACGGCCTTAGTGATGAGTGCCCGAGGGGCAATTACATAATCGAACACACCAGCGCAAACCCGGCTAAGCCAATGCACATAGGCCACGGAAGAAATGCCGTGCTCGGCGACTCGCTGGCTAGGTTGCTAAGGTTCTGCGGCTCCTCCGTTAGGGTTCACTTCTACGTTAATGACTGTGGGGATCAAATGCCCTATGTCGGGATTGGTTATTACGTGGTCAAGGATCTAGTCCTCAATAGGATTAATGGTGGCCGAAAGCCTGATGACGTGGTTGGCATTATATACTCGATAACCTACGCAGTTAGTGAAATTAAGAGGTTGAGCAAGCAGATTGAGCAATTAAGCGGTGAGGGTAGGTATGATGATGCTAATAAGCTGATTAGCGAGAGGGATGAGTGGGTCTCCGTAATTAACAACTTCATGGATAGGGACAAGGAACTCACGGAGGCCCTACTCAAGGGACTTAGTAAGTTCGAGGATTTACCAATAATGGTTAAGCAGTGGTCGAGGGCTTATGAGGAGGGTGACGAATTCGTAAGGAAGGTCATTAGGGAGGCCGTGGACATAGTGCTCAGGGGGTTCAGGGAGACCCTGGATAGGCTGGGCATAACCTTCGACTCTTGGGACTTCGAGAGTGAGGTTGCCGTGGATAACGGTGGCGTGTCCAGGGTCATAAACGAGCTCGTTAGGAGGGCTCCACAATACATTGAGAGGGATAATGGGGCGTTGGTGTTTAGGGCCGATAAGTATGCCCAGGACCTCGGGCTTTTAGACGAGCTTAAACTACCAAAGTACATACCAAAGGCAACACTGCTCAGGAGCGATGGTACGAGCCTATACCTGACCAGGGACATAGCCTACGCCCTATGGTTCTGGGACAACTTCAAATTCGATAAGTTAATAAGGGTCATTGGGTCAGAGCAAGCCCACCCACAGGCCCAGCTCAAGCTCGCCCTACACGCCATGGGATATGATGAATTGGCCAGGAAGATAATCCATTACTCATACGAGATGGTTAACCTGGCTGGAATAAAGATGAGCGGTAGGAAGGGGGTTTACGTGACGCTGGATGAGTTAATAAACGAGACCAAGGATAGGATAATGGAGATTGTAAAGGGCAGGTTCCCACCCAATGAGGCGGATACGGTGGCGGAGGCTGTGGCGGTGGGCGCCATTAGGTACTCATTCCTCTCGGTAAGCCCAAGCAAACCACTCACATTCTCCTGGGACAAGGTATTGAATTTAAGGCAGAATAGCGGCCCATTCGTACAATACACGTACGTCAGGACCAATGGAATCCTCGAAAGGGTGGGTGAGGTGCCAGGAATCGTGCAGATACCGAGCAACATCGCCAATGAGGAGAGGGAATTAATACTATTGCTTGGTGAGTACCCAGAGGTCATCGCCAGGGCTGCCCGTGAGTTGAGGCTAGAGGGAATAGTTGAGTATGTGAATAGGCTGTCTCTAGTGTTCAATAGTTATTACGAGAAGTACCCAGTGCTCAATGCCGAGCCTGGCGTTAGGGAGTTTAGGATAAACCTCGTCAATGCCGTGAGGACGGTTCTCGGTAATGCCATGGACATACTTGGGATACCTAGGTTAAGGAGTATGTGAGGTTACTTAGATACGTAAATCCTGACAACAGCCCTATGCCAAAGCTTCGAATTAACGCCGAGCCTCCTACCCGTAATAGCATCAATGCCCGTAACCGCCTTCTCGGCTATTTCGCTGTGAATCGCCCTGGCTAGGTCAAGTACTGTGGCGTCCCTAGGTAGTAATAGGACGTCCGGTAATACGTTACCCTCAGTATCGGTGAACCTCCTCTCATCGGCCACTGGGTAGACGGCTATCATGCCCAGTACGTCAAATACGGCAGTATTCAGCGCCTTAATGACTCCAGTGCCGCCCCACCTATGCATGAAGTCCCTAATCCTCTCCAGGGCACTCCTCTGGGCCTTGGTTAGGTTGCTTGATACTACCTCGAAGTCGTCGTCGCCGGGCACGTAATTGATTAAGCCCGCCTTAGCCGCCCTCCTCAGGGCCAATTCGTAATCCGCGCTCACGGGTATGACCCTGTACTTATTACCAACTTCCTTAACAATCCTTCTGTAATTATCCTCAGCCTCTGGAATATCCATTTTATTCGCCGCAATAACCATGGGCTTGCTCAACTCCCTAAGCATGGACACGAAGTTCCTCATATCATCATCACTCCACCTACTGAGCGGCTTCTTATCGAGGTCAAGCCTGGTGAGCGCATCGGTTATTTGCGCCTGTGTTATACCCAACCCACTAAACCTATCATATAATACATCGAGCAGCGGCTTCTTCGCGTAATCCACAAGCCTAACCAACTTATCCCAATCCTTAGTGAGTAGCTGGACCATCCACATCGTGACCTCATTCGTGAGGAACTCAATATCGACCAACGGGTCATGAGCGCCGGGCTTAACGAGCCTACCCTCCTCATCGGTGGCGCCGGCCATGTCAACGACGTGTATGAGCACGGGAGCCCTCCTGAGGTGGTCAAGGAATTGATTACCCAAGCCCCTACCCTGCCAGGCGCCGGGTACCAGCCCAGCAACGTCAATGAGCTCCACGGGTATGAACCTGTTACCATTAATGCATATTGAGTTC
>DAXY01000049.1:0-247 GCA_002506645.1 Vulcanisaeta distributa
CCGCCCGAGGAGATGGAATACACGACACTGCCACAGATACTCTCAAAACTAAAACCAATACCAGTTGATGAGTATGAGAGGAATAGGCTTCAATATATTCAATTCGTGACATCACAAGGAGGCCAGCAGGCATCGACTGAGGCAGGGCATGATTAAGGCAGTGCCCTAAATAAGTTAAAAACCAAGATATTACTCCATATTACTCCTTATAACCCTCAGGGCGTTCTCAAAGGCGATCCTCCTAATA
>DAXY01000049.1:278-583 GCA_002506645.1 Vulcanisaeta distributa
TTCGTTAAATCCTCCGGAGTCCTCTCAATGCCTAGGAAGTCGGTCCCAATGGCGATTATGTCGGGTCCGAACCTATCATGTATATAGAGTATGTGCCTAACCAGCGAGTCTATGCTCGGCCTCGGACCTATTGTTGATGGTATCATGGTTATACCAATCACACCCTGATTCCTGGCCAGGAGTTCCAGTACTTCATCATCGACATTCCTCGGGTGCCTATGGATGCTTTGTGCATTTGCATGACTTATTATGACCGGCTTCTTGGAAATACTTAACACATCAATCATCGTATTCCTACTCGAATG
>DAXY01000049.1:633-5435 GCA_002506645.1 Vulcanisaeta distributa
TCGTGAGGCATGAGGCCCCATACCTATTGTCGAGGTTCCAGGTAATGCCTATCGCCCTGATGCCAAGCCTATGGAGTAGGAGTAGGTCGTATACGTCATCCAGCATGTCAGCACCCTCGACAGACATTAATATGCCTATCGAGTCACTATTCATTACCCGTTCCACATCGGAGTAGCTCTCAATGATCCTAAGCCTATTACTAAACCTCCTCGCTAGTATTAGGTATGTCTTTATCATCTCCAGGCCTATTAATTTAGAGGCAATGGGTGTGTAGGATTTCGGCGATTTCGAACCATAAACCGAGGATATCCCCTCACCAATCATTGGGTTGTACGTACTTAGTATTGGGAAGATCGCGCCAAATACGACCTTAACATTGCCCCTAACAAGCTTAGGCAGATCCACCTGCCTACCTGGGACGTCAATGTCGAAGTCCTGCAGCCCTCCTTCGAGACTCCCCGAGTTCATGAGGTAGTATGCCACGTCCTCGTGCAGGTCGATGATTGGGTAATTAACCGTTCGCCCAGGAGCAGCGTCTTGGGGTTGTTTATGATTGCTTGATGTAACACCCTCAGGTTCGTCATGGTCTCCACCAGCCTCCTCACTACGGTGGTGAGTGTCCCACGGGTCTCGGAAACCAGTAGTCATTAATAGGCCATGGGTTTGCAAATTAATAATCCCTACACCACGGTATCAGCCTGCCCAACAGCCCTGGAGGGGCCCAAACAACCCAGCTATAGTTTCAGCCTAGCCACTGCCTATGCCATTGCCTACGCTAATTAGGTGCTACTTGAATTTCGTGGAGATCCTGTACTGCTCAATCACGTCCTTGGCCTTCTCCCTTTTCTCATTATGTTCCTTCATGAAGTCCCTAATCCTCTCAAAGAGCATTAACTTGCACTCGCCGCAGAGTAGTTTTCCTGCCCTGCAATCCTCATAAATCCTCCTAACCTTCTCATCACTATCCTGAAACAGCAGGTGGTACTTATAGACCACGCAGTTGTCTGGGTCGCCACCGTACTTACGCTGTAGCTCAGCCGTGGGTTGGCCGCCGGTTAAGGCATTCATTATCTTCCTCCTGACCTCCCCCTCGCTATCCGTAACGTAAATTGCCGAGTCCGGGTTTGAGGCGCTCATCTTGTCCTCACCCGTAAGGCCGGGTATGAACTTGCTATATATCGTTGATGGCTTGGGATACCCCAATTCCTCGGCTATGTCCCTGGCAAGCCTGAAGTATGGGTCTTGGTCGATGGCTGTTGGTATTAGCACGGGCACAGGCTCACCATAGAGCTCAGTGGGTAGGAAGGCCACGGATATCTCCAGCGTTGGGAAGAAGGCGGCACCGACGTTTGTCGAGTCCGTAAAGCCGAAGGTGTGCTTTACAGTCGATAGCGTCAACTTCTTTCCAACCTTAACGGCTATTTTGTATAGGTACTTAATGTCCTCGCTATCAATAATTATATGGAGCCTATCCGGCGTGAAGCCAAGGGCTATTAGGTCTAGTGCGTTTTCGTAGGCGTACTCATTCGTTTGTTCCAGGGCATATCCCTCCTTGACTAGGAACTTCTCATCATCCGTTAACTCAAAGAAGTAGTCGACATTGAATTTATCCACAAGCCACTTACTGAGCATCCAAGGAACTAGGTGGCCAATGTGTAAGTCCGCACTGGGTCCCCTGCCATTATACAACGCCCACCTCAAACCACTCCTTTGCCTATTCAGGATTGATTGCAAGTCCCTATGCGCATAGAAGAAACCCCTCCTTATTAGGTAATGAACCTCACCTGCCAACTCGTGTAATGCATTAATCTCGTTCTCCGTTAGTAATTGAACACCGAATTCACGGGCAAGCCTCATGTAGTCTACCTTACCCCTGACCTCCCAGGGCGTTACTGTAAACTCACTCGCCAGATAGGAACCACCCCATCAATGGGGAAGTTGGTGAAATATAAGCATTATTGGTATTTGGTTAGTTACTTAATCAATAGGCCCACCCAAGTGATGACGCAACTTAACCACGACCCCCCTACCAACACTCAATGCCTCATCCCTAGATAGCAAGAGCCTACCAACGCCAAGCAGCTCGCCATCCTCAGAATAGACCGCAACCTCATCGCCGGGCACGGCATTCCTAATGTCTACTACGAACCTCGCCATCACGCTCCTGCCCTGCCTAACGAATGGCGCCGCCTCCCTATTCACAATAACCACCTTATCGATGAACCTAGCACCCTTGATGGTTGGTAATGGCTTACCATCACTGGCCCTTATCGTGAAAATGAGCTCATCGCCCAGGTATATCCTCCTCAAACCACCAGTCTTGCTTGTCTCAATCCTGAAATTACCGTTTAACCTCTTCAACGTATTAGATCCATAGACGTATGAAATAACTCCCCTAACGATATCCCTCGTTAATTGATCCATAAACCAACACACTCCCCAAAGCCCTTTATTTAAAGGCTTAGTGATTAATCACCGTGAGTTGGTACGACGAATTCATTAGCAGGTTAATCACCTGCAGGGCATGCCCAAGGCTCGTGAGCTATAGGGAGAGTGTGAAGCCCCTGCCTAGGTTCATCAATGATGAGTATTGGAGGAGGCCTGTACCTCCATGGGGCGACATACCCAATGCCAAGATAATGATTGTTGGCCTGGCACCAGCCGCACATGGTGGTAATAGGACTGGCCGCATGTTCACTGGAGATAGTAGCGCCCAGTTCCTGTTCAGGGCATTGTATGAAGCTGGCCTATCCAATAAGCCGTATAGTGTTTCAAGGGATGATGGCGTGATTGTTAAGTGCGTATACATAACGTCTGTTGTCAAGTGCGCACCGCCTAATAACAAGCCCAGTAGTGGGGAAATCCATACCTGCGTGAATAATTGGTTTAAGTATGAGCTTGAGCATGTACGGCCTAGGGCAATTATTGCCCTAGGCCACGTCGCCTTTGAGGGAATTAAACTAGCCCTTGGAATTAGGGCCGAGTTTAGGCATGGCAGTTACATAGACTTTAATGGCATTAGGGTTTTCATGAGCTACCACCCGAGCCCAAGGAATACCAACACGGGTAGGTTGAGAGTGGAGAACCTAGTACGTATTTTAAGGATGGCCATGGATTACGTAGGTTGCGGATCAGCCCAAGTACTTGCTTAGCCACTTGTAAATGACCATCCTCTGGACCTCGTTCGTACCTTCGCCAATCTCCATCAACTTAGCATCCCTATAAATCCTATTCAACTTACTATTGCTCCAAACACCGTAGGCTCCGGTCAATTGCACCGCCCTCCTGATCACGTCCATCCCCAGGAGGACCGATACTAACTTAGCTATTGATGCGAATGCGTAGTAATCATCGTACTTACGATCGAAGTGCAGGGCCGCATCATAAACTATGGACCTCATGGCCTCTACGTAGGCCATCATGTCTGCCAACTGGAACTGGATCCACTCCAGGTTACTTAGTGGTTGGTCAAATGCTTTTCTATTCCTTACCCACTCCATGGCCTCCATGAGCGCCGCCTCAGCTAATCCCAGGGTTACCGAGGCTACTGCGATTCTGCCCAGGTTCAATGCCTCCATGGCTATCCTGAAACCCTCATTGGGTTTACCTACAATATCATCATCACCAACAACGCAATCATTAAATGTTAACTCGGAGGTGCCCGTACCCCTTATACCCATGACATTTATTGGGCTTACCTCAATGCACTTACTCCTTCTCACTAGGAATGCCGTTNNTGCCCTATGCCTAGCCTCCCTAGGACCAGTCCTAGTGAATACAAGGTATACATCGGCGTATACTCCTTGGGTAATCCACATCTTTTTCCCGTTTATTACCCACTCGCCCCCTCTTTTCTCAGCCCTGGTTTCTATGGCAGCTGCATCACTTCCACAACACGGCTCACTAAGGGCAAATGAACCTATTAACTCACCCCTGGCCAACTTAGGCACGAGCTCTTCCCTCATTTGCTTATTGCCGTATGTATAAAACGCATCCGTCACCAGGAACCCCTGCACCTCCGTTAATATCCCCATTGAGCCGCTATACCTGGATATTACCTCGATCGATAATGCCGTGCCGAGTACGTCCATTCCATAACCACCGTATTCCCTCGGTAATACTGGCGCCAACACACCATTCCTACCCAACTCCCTAATTGCCTCGCGTGGGTAGTAATTCTCCCTATCAATCCTATCGGCGATGGGTTCGACGTACCTCTTGCTTAATTCGTCGACTAACTCCACGAATTTCTCGTGATCCTTCGTCAACGATGGGTGTCTTATCGGTATCATAGTTCTACCTCCGGCAAGCCCTTCGTCAATATTCTATGGATGACTATTCTCTGAGCCTCGTTAGTACCCTCGGCAATTTCAAGCACCTTAGCATCCCTATAAGCCCTCTCTGAGAAGCTCTCCTTTGAGTACCCGAAGCCGCCCAGTATCTGCACGCCATCCCTCGCTATCTCAACGGCCATCTGGGCCGTGTACAACTTAGCTATTGAGGAGTAGAGTATGAATAATGGGTCCTTATTGTCGTAGAGCCAAGCGGCTTTATAGGTCACGGTCCTCCCGATCTCGAGCTTGGCCTTCATATCGGCCAATTGGAATTGAATCCACTCCCAATCAATTAACGGCTTACCAAATGCCGTCCTTGTCCTGGACCACTCAAGGGCTTCGTCAAGCACCCCCTGGGAGAGACCTACGGCTACGCCGGATATGCCGATCCTGGCCAGGTCAAGCGTAACCATGGCTATTTTGAAGCCTTCGTTTACTTTGCCGACCACGTCATCATCACCAACGAC
>DAXY01000049.1:5509-7439 GCA_002506645.1 Vulcanisaeta distributa
TGCCCTATGCCTAGCCTCCCTAGGCCCTGTTCTCGCGAATACCAGGTACACGTCAGCATAAAGTCCCTGGGTTATCCACATCTTCCTCCCATTTATTACCCACTCACCACCCCTCCTCTCCGCCCTAGTCTCAATGGCAGCCGCGTCAGTGCCGCAGCATGGTTCCGTGAGGGCGTAGGATGCGACCCACTCACCACTGGCTATCTTCGGCAGTACCTCCTCCCTCTGCCTATCACTACCGTACTTAATCAGCGCGTATGCGATGTTATCATTCACGATCTCGGCGATGAAGCCCAGGGTCGGGCTGTACCGACTTAATTCCTCAACAATCACGACGCTACCCCTGAGGTCTATGCCTGGCCCGCCGTACTCAGGCGGGACTGATGGCGTTAGGAAGCCCTGCTTACCAAGCTCCCTAATCAAGTCCCTTGGGTAGTAGTTCTCTAGATCCATCTTCCTGGTTATTGGCGCTATATACCTCTCTGCAAACTCCTTAACACTATTCCTAATGAGCTGATGCTCCTCCGTTAGGAATGGGTCTGGCATAGAACTTAATTAAATCATCCTGTTAATAAGTATTACCTAGGACTAGTACTTCTTACTCAAGAGCATTATTAATAATATTATAATCACTGATACGATGAATAATGAGAGGTACCAAGCAAGTACAACCGTGAACAAGCCCGCATTTATGCCCACCTCCTCAATCAATGGCTTAAACACGTCGAGTATGGGCAATCTCATTAATACCCTCTCTAGGACGTACGACACGTATATCACGAGCAGTGAAAGCGTGAACGAGCCGAGCTCGAGCGCCCTAATCAATATTAAATACAATATGACACTCGCAGTCAGTACGACTGTATATGGTATTACAAGTGATTGCGGTACTAGGAAGCCCACAATCGTTAGTAACGCCATATTTAACATTATTAGGTATTTACTGTATGCGGATTTATACGATGAAATCATCATCGACGCCACGTTAATGATTATGGCGAGAAGCGCCATGCTTGAGCATTGACTGCACCGTGTTAAGTCTAGCTCAAGTACTAACCAAATCATGCTTATCAAGATGTATGACATGAAGTTACTTGGCTTAACCATAGTGAGCATCCCCACCTAGGTCCATATCCAGATTTAGTAAAACGACTCTCTCCCTATTACCCACCGTGTTGAGTATTTTATTCAACTCATCCGTGAGCGGCTCATCACCCATGGGGACGCTTATATAGGCTATGCTGAGCACGTCCTCCTCCCTCAGGTACTTACGGAAGTAGGTTGGCACACCGACTAAGGCCTCATTCATATTCAAATCCCTGATTATGCTCATCCTTATTTCACGCTCTAGATAAGGAATGATGCCGTAATTTACGACTCTCTCCTCAACGCGCCCCCTACGTACTAACAGGGCCTTAACATAGCCGCAGTATTGCGAGGCATCGCTAATGATTTGTAGGGCATCGTCTATGGGTCTCTTATCGCCCCGTGGTATTAACGCCCTTGATGATGCATTCACTATAAATATTGGGCATGAACCATAATCACTCCTAACAATCATCATTAAATCACCAACTCTAGCACTCGTTAGCCAGTGAATCATTGATGCAGGCCTTTCATAATCATAGCTGGCCAATGACCTGAAGTCACCTAACCTACCCTCCGATGATGGGCCACGCCCCACATAACCACCAACCCCCTCACCACTAGGTACGTTTGTTCTTCGCCTTGGCCTTATGATGATGTCAACGCCTTCGTGGAGGAGTAAACCCTGAATCTTTAAGAGACCTAGCGGCTCCTCAATGGTTAAAAGCCCACCGATTATCCTGGCAATCCCAATCCACCTGCCTATCAATTTTGCCGCGTACTCGCCATCATTCACCCTAACCCTTAATGGGCTTGACTGGACATGAGGTGTATGAATGAGCTC
>DAXY01000049.1:7477-8337 GCA_002506645.1 Vulcanisaeta distributa
GATTTCCAAACTACTCTGGCCGAAAATTAATCGTGAACTCATTACCGTAACCATCGCCAGCAGGTACCAGGAAAGCACATACGACGTGAATGCTATGAAGAGTGCTAGGCCGAAGTACGTACCGAATGTGCTACCCATCAATAATCCAATGTAGGTAATTCCCGACTGGGCGAGGTATATCATTAATAATTTATTGCTTGGTACTATACGTATCATGATTTACGAAGCACCCTCTCCATGAGCGGTGTTGGGACCTGCTGGAGTAACTGCCTTATTAATACCGCACTGTCTATGCCCACCGTGATTACCCTATGATTAAGGACGTAGGGCGCCAACAACTTCACATCATCTGGAATTACGTAATCCCTACCATCGAGCAGCGCCCAGGCCCTAACCAACTTACTAAGTACTTGAGCCGCCCTTGGGCTTGCGCCAAGCCTAACATCACGGACGCTCCTGGATGCCCTTACTAAGTTCACGATGTACCTAATTATTGATTGATCAACATGTACAGAGCGCATTAGGGATTGGAGCGCCTCAACCTCCTCCTTACTAATTACAGTATTTATTGAATTAACATTGCCGAGATCAATGTTCTCAGCAACCCTGAGCTCAACATCCTCACTTGGGTATCCTAGCCTTATTCTTATTGTGAATCTGTCGAGTTGTGCCTCTGGTAGTGGGTATGTGCCTTCGAGTTCTATCGGGTTTTGGGTTGCTATTATCATGAATGGCTTGGGTAATTCATAGGACTTACCGCCAATTGTTACTTGGCCCTCCTGCATAGCCTCAAGCAATGCAGACTGAACCTTAGGAGGAGCCCTATTAACCTCATCAGCAAGTACTATATTGGCGAATAT
>DAXY01000049.1:8416-13898 GCA_002506645.1 Vulcanisaeta distributa
AAAGGAAAGACCAAGAGCCTTGGCAAACGCCTTAACCAGCGTTGTCTTCGCCAACCCTGGATAGCCCTCGATTAAGGCGTGGCCTCCAGCAATTAGGCATGCGAGGAGGAGTTTTATTTCCTGCTCATAACCAATCACGGCCTTGGAAACCTCCCTCAATAATTTATCCGTAACCTGCCTCGCGTCTAACGCCTTCATTACTTCACTTAAAATCAATAATAGGGCGTATTTTTTAAACTCAGCGCGCCCTCACGTGACTTATTAACACATATACCAAGTAACCAATTATCCAGGGCAAAACAAGTATTAACCCTATCAACACTGAGGGTACCACGTTGAATAAGCCCATACCCATCGAGGGCCTGCCATAGATTGGGTATGGCGTGAACATGACCCAACCATTAATGAATGATTCATCCCATAGAATATTCGTTCCTGAAGTAAATACGTAAGTATCATCACCATACCTAACCCCATAGAACCCAAGGACTGCCCTAGTCGGTATACCGTAGTTCCTCAACACCGCCATGGCTAATGCGACATAGTCTATCACGGAGCCCTTACCCGTGTTGAGTACGTTATTGGGTCCTACGGAGTACGTAACCACCGCATACTCGCCACTGGTTAGTACCTGAAACACCTTATTAACTAGTTCAATTGCGTTGCTTAACTTCTTAATGCCGAATACCCCTTCAATGACTGTGCTAGGTATAACAACACCGCTCGGGCCTAGGTACTCAACTACGTATAGAGGGTTAGCGCTTGTGATGCTTGTGACCCCCCTACACACGTATAATGTGTAGTTGGCCTCGTTGATTGGGGTTTCGGCGACAACAATATCGCCAGGTTTAAGCAGCATTAAATCAGTTTGTGGGTGGACGCTCATTATTGATACGTTACTGACGAAGTAGGATATCGGTGGTTGAGTATTGACAACGACTGGTATGGGCACTATCCTCACAGGCTCGCTAAACGTCACATTCACTAAATACTTAATGCAGTCACGTCCATTACTAAACCATATCGTTAGTGGGGGTTTCGTGGTGTTCACAGTTATGAGGGATAACGAATTCACGAGGGTGCCATTGCCATACTCATTAAACACTAGGTACCTTAAGTAAATGGGCACGTTCGATTGAGCAATTGCCTCAAAGCCCGTGTAATTACCGGGCATCAGCACGGTGGGTATTGACACGGGTTTATAGGCTATAATTGGCGTGAAATAGCCAATAAAGCCCGTGCCGGTTATTAAACCGTGGTATGTACCGACGTACGTTAGGTTATTTACCTTAAGCAACCCGACAAAGACCCCCTCATAAACGCCTTGGGGAGTCATTAAGTACCCCGTGGCATTTTCTAGGAATACTTGGTATACGTTTATTGAAAATGCGCTACCGACGAAGGTTACCGACGCATTAATGGGTATGGATGATGCATTTCCCTGCAAAAGCTCAAGTAGCAAAAGCATTATTAGCAAATTCATGTTGTTAATTCATTAGAAATGCTGGTTAATAAATCATTGGCACTTAGGGCCGTGATCCCCATACTCACCTTATTACTTGCCTTATCTTCAGCAATAGGCGCGCTTGGGGGTACGTACGTAGGCTTCTATAAAGTCATTAATTGGCCTGTGATAAGCGTCTCATTAATTAACGGTACATACGCAAGTAACGGCATAATCATAGTGATTTCACCTGAGGTGGAACCAAACCAGCAATATGAGGCCTTTTCCGGTATTGGCCTAATAGGCGGTGGTTACTTCCTTGTTAATGGGATTATCTATGTTAATGGCACAATAAGCATTATGGAATTAACGCCAATAAATTCATCAATGGGCCTAGGCATAGGCAATAACGAGACCACCGCCCAATTAAGCATCAACATAACGGCATATCCCTCGGACTATGAAGTGGTTGGGCAGCGAACATATCACATAGGGCAATTAGAGCGTGGGATTTCAATCACGGCAGCGATGGGCAATGTAAGTGGGGTAGTGATTCACGGTGGTCAAACAACCATAGTACGGCGTAATGGGGGTAATGCCACGGGTGAGGGTGTGCGTAGCATCTACGTACCCATTTACGTAATAATTAATTCCTCGCTAACCTCGACGATTGCCTTAATAGTATTATTAATCGCTGCCCCATCATTACTTAAATATCAAGTGCATGACGATAGGGAGTGCATTAATGACCTATTCGTGAAGGTAGTGAGGAGGCTCGGCGTTAGAGACCCGTCACTGACCCATAGGGACATCCGCAATTACCTCACGGGAATTCCTGGGGTTAATAATGGCGTTATTGACGAGGTTATTCATTACTACGAAATGGCCATATACGGGAACAAACCAATTAAGTGTGAGGAATTTAAGAGGTTAATTGAGGTAATCCTCAATGCGGGTGTTCGTGGGAGGAATTGATGAGGCGGGTAGGGGCCCCGTCATCGGCCCCATGGTTGTTGCAATTGCCGTTACGGATGATATGGATAGGCTTAGGGACGTGGGGGTCAGGGACTCCAAGGAATTAAGCCCGGCAGGTAGGGCCAGGCTTTTCTCGGTCTTAGGATCAATACTGCATTACGTGGATTACGAGGTGGTGGAGCCCAGAACCATTGATGATTATGTGCAAAGGAAAGCCCTAAACGTACTTGAGGCTGAGGTGGCGATTAGGCTTATCAATAGGGCATTGGGTAGGGTATTACCTAAAACAGTGTATATAGACTCCCCTGACCCGAGGCCGGAGAGGTTTGGAGAGGTGGTTAGGAGGGGTGTTAAGGGCGATGTGGAGGTCGTGGCCATGAACAACGCGGATAGGTTAATACCCGTGGTTTCAGCGGCGAGTATAGTGGCTAAGGTTGTTAGGGACTCGATAATTAACGAGTTACGTAGGAAGTATGGGGACTTCGGCAGTGGTTACCCAAGTGATCCGAGGACAATCGCATTCCTTAGGAATTGGGTTGAGAGGTACGGAGAATTACCACCCATTGTTAGGAGGAGTTGGTCCACTGTTAAGAAACTGCTTAGCAACAGCCTCGATAGGTACTTCGCATGACCGTAATTCATTAAGTATAAATACCTTAAGGAATTATTAGCTAGTCGTATGAGGACGGGCCTGTTGGTTGCGATTATTGGGTTGGTATTTATGGTGATTGGGTATACCCTATCCTCAATCGGTGGCGAGGCGCTGCTTTCACCATCACTATTCGTAATAGGCTTCCTACTAAATGTCCTGGGTATACTAATGATAAATAGAGACTTTGAGAACCTACTTGTTAGGATTGAGGTGGAGAGCAATAAGCCAAGTCCCGACGACATAAGGAAAAGGCCGCTTAGAAAACCAAGGAGGTGATTATTGATGCCGGGTTTTGCACGGGTCTCCGGCCCTTGATAATAAATTTTGGTAATTCTTATTTACTAATTTAATAATCAGTACTTAATTGGTGATTCTACAGTGAGGACAATATTGATAACGAGCGGCACGAAGGGCGGTACAGGCAAGACCACAATAGCCGTGAACATGGCCGTAATACTGGCATATGAATTAAGGGATAGGGCGCAGTACCCCGTCGTGCTTGTGGACCTTGGATTAGATAGTGGTACGGCCACCCTACTAATGCTCGGCAACGTTGTGGAGGAAATGCCATACACCCTGGCTGATTACCTCATGGGCAAGATACCTGACCCACTTTCCACGTTTTACGTGAAGACGTGGCAGATAGATGGTGATACCTTCAAGCTCGTGTTCACGGCATCCCTAAGTCAATACCCAAGCCAGATTAGGATAGATAGGTACTTACTCAAGGGCTTGCTAAATGCTGTGGAGGCAATCTCACCGCTTTATGTCATAATCGATACGCCGGCCCTCGGGCTTTCCTACGATACGTTGGTAACATTACTCGAGGCGAGCACCAACGCGATATTGATCGCAATACCTGACCATAGCAGCCTAAGGGCTGTTAGTAATGTTGTTAATTTAATACGTGACCTGAAGGCGGGTAATAAGTTATTAAGGCCTATACTGAACATGCTAAATATTAAATACCCAGTGGATGCATTAAGCGGTTATCCCTGGACGAAGCTCCTCAGGGACATAGTGGGTGTTGAACCCCACGTAATTCCATACGATGAGCTATTCCCAATAGCTAGACAGGCGCTTGAGGTGGAGAGCCTCAAATTATCATTTTACGAATCGCCAGCCCTTGACTCAATATTTAAGTACGTCGATTATTTAATGGAGGCCATACCCACGAGCCAAGCCTAGTACGGCACGCTAGTCGGCGGCGTCGACATGGCGCCGAATAATGCATTAGCGAGGAACGGCGATATTGCATAAACGAGGACGACCATCAGCGTTAGCACCACCGCATGCCTAAACCCAAGTGATAGCTCACCCTCACCAAGTTTACCAGCTATCAACCCCATTATGAATGAGTCAATGGTTATTGTGAATGAGAAGGAGGTGGCCAACAAGTTAATCAATGAGTTAGAAGTCGGCCCACCCGCAGTAATGCTGCCTGGGCCCACCCTAGTGACTATTGCTACCACTGAGAATATGAGGACGACCAACGTCACTATCAATATGACGGCGCCGATATATGGTACGTACCTAAGCGGCCTCAGCCTAGCCCTCATATTCTCCTGAACACTCACTATCGATGATGCGAAGTTGGCCAGCATATCGAGGACCTGGGGCGATGCGCCGCCTAGATCTATAGTCTCAGTCAGTAGGAACGTGAAGACCCTCGAGTAGTAGCTGTGGAGCTTGGGCATTATCGACGAGAGCACGTCCCTGATCGGGACGCCATACCTGATCTGCCTAACCATTGTGTCGAGGTGCCTATCAAAGGCTCCATACCTCCTGGTATACCTCAGCGTCTCGAAGATCTTCTCGGGCGTGAAACCGCTCTTCCTGAGCTCGGTCACGTCCCTAAGGAACTCCGCATACTCCCTATCAATTTCCCACCTCTCACGGACGACCTTCATGGAGTAAATGGCAGTTGGTACAAACGAGAGAGCCAGCGTTAAACCAAACACTATGGTGAAGTCCAACGGGATTGGTAATCCATGGATGTAAATCCTACTGCTTAAGTCCCTATGGAAGAGCATTACGTACTCGATGATGCCGAGCGCGGCGGCCACGGCGATGGAGGCCCCAGCCCACCTATACGGCCTGTAATCCGTATATGGCGACCTGAAGGCAGAGACTTCACCGAGGTATATGAAGGCCACGGATATTCCAGGCACGACGAATAGGCCGAACATGTAGTTCGAGTTTATTGCCTGCATGAACGCTGCGTACCTATTGCCGAATGGCGTCACGGCCTGCGCCAGGTATAGAACGTCGAGACCTATTAGAAGTATTGCGGCGGACCCTATGTAACTCTCCATGAGCATTCCCAGGAACTCGGCAGCCCTATTCATACGCTCAATGGCATTACTGACAATGTCATGGAGCCTAGTGTTTATGTAATGTACAACATCGCC
>DAXY01000049.1:13962-15383 GCA_002506645.1 Vulcanisaeta distributa
AGTGGGTCCTCACCAAAGACCTTAAACCTAATGTACGCCCACCTGGCAACCCTACCCATGACCTCCAGGATCCTAGTCTCGGCAATCCTCTCCACGGCCCTAAACACCGAGAGCCCGGAATTGGTTATTGCCGAGACGTAGGCCACGAAGAAGGGGAGCTCGGTGTCGACCTTAAAGGCTAGATCACTCGCGGTTATCCTCGGTATGGCCATCATAACCTCATACGTAATCAACGGCATGAATATTAGGGCAACACCCATTATAATTAGCACGAGGTCCCTAATGCCGTACTCCGTCGAGAACAACAGCCTCATTTTAAGTAGGATTAATGCATTATTTAAGTTAAGCAGTATGAGGAGCACGCCGAGAGGTGCCGTAATGGCGAGCATGATCACCGTAATGAATAGGACCCTGGCCAGGTAGCGTTCAGGGCTTATGAATGATAATGACGCCGAGAGATTCCTCCCCAGCCTTTCATAAATCTTCGCATTCCTTAACCTCAGTACTAATGGCCCCATTACTGAGAGTGCGAGTTCGTCTAAGTCCACATTCTATTTTATAACTTCAACTTTATAAACCTACCTCTAGGCGAGACTGAGCAATGCGTGGATGAGTATGTAAATGGCGAATGCGATAATGCCGATTGCCGAGACGAGCTTAATCGCAAAGCCAACCCTAGAACCACCATAGACCTTACCAACATGGACGGCGTATGAAAACGTAAAGACCCAAATGAGTATGGCAAGGAATAAACCAGCAACGCTAAGGATGCCGAAGATGCTCATGAAGGAGAGACCGGCCGTAAGCCACCAAAAGACCTGGTAAGGATTCGTCAAACCCATGGAAATGCCCATCACGTAATTAAGCACGGGAGACCTACCACCGCCGGAGCCCCTTGGGGAGAAGGTGGACCTAAGTATTGATATGGCTAGGTAAGTCATGACCCCAAAACCAACGAAGTAGAGGTAATACACGTAATGGCCAAGGACCCTGGAGAATAGGTAAGTAATAACCATGAGAATGCCATCAGCGGACATAGCCCCAAGACCAACGCTAATACCGTGAATATGAGACCGCGTAGCCTCAGCAGCAATCAACGCATTCATTGGACCGGGAGGAACGGCAAGTAGGAAGCCAAACGCCATCCCAAGCACAAAGTCATAAAGCTGCTGAAACATTACGAAGCAAGGCGGCGCCCAGAATTAAAAATTACGCGCAAATCCTAATTAATGAATGATGAGGATAGAACCCGACAGACGATGAAGAGTACTTGACCAACTGAAAGTAAACCCATGTCTTAATGAAAATCCTCAATTTCCCAACCAAATCGAGAACAGCCTCACCACGTCTCAACCTACTTGTATCTCATGAAAATCTCGCTATGAAGATCACGGTCTTTTCCTCATATCGACTTAGCATGC
>DAXY01000049.1:15451-17708 GCA_002506645.1 Vulcanisaeta distributa
TCGGCTATGGCCCTCACGGCTAACTTAGGCCTCCTATCCCTGGTGTATATGCCCTTAGTATTCAGTATCACCCTCCTGGTGCTCTGCGGTGTTCGGAAGTCTGCATAGTTCCATATGTGTATTCCCCTTACGTACGGTTTCCTAGCTAATTCCTCGATGTACCTCCTTAGGAATAACTCCTGGTACTCCTCACTCCAGGCGATTGGTGGGTCATGGTGCAGTCCAGGATAACCCTCAGCCCCAAATTCAGTGATGATTATTGGCTTATCAGGGTACCTTAAGTGAACCTCCTCAAGCAATTCACTAAGCCTGGCCAAGCCGGCCTCAATATTCCCCGTCTCACTGTACCAACCGAAGTAGGTATTTAGGGCTATTGCATCACCAAGACCCAGTGCCTTATCATTGAGGTGCCTATGCGACGTATAAATAACAGGCCTTGTTGGGTCGAGGCTCCTAACGTAATTTATTAATTGACTTAGGAAGAGCTTGGCATCATCCGTGGTGCTATCTGGCTCATTGGCAACACTGTACATAACCACGCTAGGCCTATTCCTATGCTGCCTAATCATCTCCTCAACGACACGCTTGGCCTTCTCAAGATAAGCTTGACTCCTAAAGTGGTATTCCCTGAGGCCGACCAATGGCGCCTCGAGTATGACCAATATCCCGAATTCATCGGCTAGGTCAAGGTGAGCGTTGGAGTATGGATAATGACTAGTTCTGAAGGAGTTTGCATTAAGCCTTTTCATATTGTAGAAGTCCCTAATTAGTACGGGCCCAGGTAATGCCCTACCGAATATTGGAAAGTCCTCATGCCTACCAAATCCCTTTAGGTAAATCGACTCACCATTAAGGTAAAAGCCGTCCCTTCTAACCTCAAATGTCCTAAAGCCAATGCGCTCAATAACCTCATCAACAACATCGCCATTAATAATCAGCCTAACCTCAAGCCTATAAAGCACTGGATGCTCAACACCCCAAGCCTCAACACCCTTAACATAATCCTCAAAGGCACTCTCCGTAACCCTGCCGTAGACCACCGAACCCTCCTTATCGGTCAATTCAATACTAAGCTTAAACGGCTTATCGCAAATCACCATTGGTTGAACACTGAAGTAACCATCATGCCTAGTGACAACGATTAAATCATCAATGAAGCACTCATTCGTGAATTCAACCCAAACAGGCCTATGAATACCACCGTAATGAAAGAAGTCGAAGTACGTCGAATTCAACCCCTCACCAGGCGGTATACTATCTGGGCTTAACCTATTATCGATTTTAACCACGACCTTATTCCATCCTCCATAGTTTACCCTGGGCACCCTGAATCTAAACATTGTAAATGAGCCCTCATGCCCACCAACAAACTCACCATTAATCCAAACCTTAGTCAAGTAACCAGCACCCTCAAAGACTATCCAGGGCATTAAATCTCTGAATTCCCTAGGCACGTAAAACTCAAACTCATACCAAGCAACACCAGAATACTGATCCCAATCAGGGTTCTGCTCATTCCAACTGGCAGGCACATAGACCCTATCTAAAGCCTCAAAACCCCTAAACCAGCCGTTCTGCTCACCAACATCACCAGGATCAAGCCTAAAAAACCAAAAACCATCCAAGGAAACCCTAGGCCTAACACCAATAACCATCAATAAGGAGATAATAATGATCAATTAAAAGCGTTTTCAAATCACCATACTCAAAACACACATATAACAAGACAACTTAATAAGCCACGTAACCCTGACAAGCCAGGCCTATAATTAACCTAACTTTAAGTTTCAACCCTCCTCTGCTCCTCATTGATCTCGCCGAGGTCAAGCAGGTTGCAATCAACCACGCCAATCACCTAGGGATGCGCCCCTAGAACCTACGTATAAATCTTATGAAAACGATCACGGCNNAAGTGGCGGGCCCGGTGGGATTCGAACCCACGACCTACGGGTTAAGAGCCCGCCGCTCTACCTGGCTGAGCTACGGGCCCTCGATGATGCCTCTTTTACGGAAAATTTAAGTTTTTTGGTCCTGGATCTCGTTATTATTTTCCTTGGCAATGAATTTATGTTATAGCTTTAAGTGCTCTTTCACGCATTTCTATAATTATCCTTATACATAGTTTTGAATTTTATGCATGTAGAAGTCCGCTAAGTACCATATTAACTTCATCGATTACCTCAGGATTAATAGCCTACCTCGCATTAATCTTCTCTCACCACTTAACTCAATGCCACGGCATATCTTCATTGTATTA
>DAXY01000049.1:17846-17975 GCA_002506645.1 Vulcanisaeta distributa
TTCTTTCAATTTGTTGTTTTAAATGAACAGTAATGCTTATGCGCCCTAAGTACATTAATTATGTAGTGATGACCCAATGCAGTGCCGAGCAATGACGAAACTGACCTGCCCTGACCCATCCTAAATAAG
>DAXY01000034.1:0-230 GCA_002506645.1 Vulcanisaeta distributa
CTTAGCATTGCTTTGTATATTTCGTAGTTCCCCGCTAGGGCTGCTGTGTGTGATTTGACGGCTCCCGTGGCTGCCTTTGTCCTGCCTGCCTTGTACACGATTATTGGCTTCGTGTTTGAGACCTCCCTCATAACCTCAAGGAGTTTCTTCCCCTCACCTGGGTACTTCAGGCCCTCCATGTACATGACTATTACCCTAACCCTATCATCCCTGGCGAAGTACTCAAGGAG
>DAXY01000034.1:271-506 GCA_002506645.1 Vulcanisaeta distributa
GCCCAATCAAGTATTGCCCCAGCCACCGCACCACTCTGGCTAATCAACGCCACAGGGCCAGGCCTAGGCCTACCCATCCTATCCTCAGGTAGGAAGAAGGTGTCCAAGCCATTAAACGCATTATAAACACCAATACAGTTAGGCCCAAGAATCCTCAACCTACCCCGCGATAATTCCCTAACCTCCTCCTCAAGCCTCTCACCCTCCCCACCAACCTCACTAAAACCACCACTAA
>DAXY01000034.1:521-2821 GCA_002506645.1 Vulcanisaeta distributa
TCAACAACCCTAGGCACCGCCGGCGCCGGCACCACAATGACCGCCAGGTCGATTTTATCCTGAACCTCCAGTATTGACTTGTAATACTTAATGCCGTTAACCTCATCATACTTAGGATTAATGAGGTAAACCTTGCCCTTAAACTTAGTCAATAGGTTCTTGGTAATGACACCACCAACGCTGTTCTCCCTGGGTGTGGCTCCAATAATCGCGACAGACGTTGGGTTAAACAATAGGTCGAGCGGTGACGTTATGGTTAACGATGCTTCAGAAACGGCCTTAACCTCTTGCGCCTGCGCACTTTGCTCCCCCATAGGAGTCGATTAGCGATCAGATAATCTCTTAAAAACCTTTCTAAATGAATAAATAACCTATGTACTCATATAGAGTAGGTATTTTTGAATATTTTTTAATTATTAATAGGTATTAAATGAAATTAAGTATTACGTAACTCATGCATAAAAATAATTAAATTAGATTAAGCTTATAAGGAGGGTTCATGAGATGGGTTTAATGAGCAGGACTGAGGAGATCCTTAAGGAACTGGATGAGTACCTAATGACTAACTTATACCCAACCCATAGGATTGTCGTTAGGGAGGCCCGCGACATCTACGTCTACGATGTTGATGGGAATACGTACCTCGACTTCATGACTGTGGTAACCACAGCATTGCTCGGTCATAACCCACCAGGACTTGCGGATGCCATTGCGGATACGGCCAAGCGATTGATTGCCGGTAATGGCTATAATTGGTACACGGAGGAACTGCTCAACGCCGCCAAGGCCGTACTCAGCCTATTCCCGGATAAAAACATGTACAATAAGGTCCACTTTAAGTTAAGTGGTTCTGAGGGCATTGAGTTGGCATTGAAGATTGCGAAGAGGTACACAAAGAATACCTACGTGATATACCTAATGGGTGGTTATCACGGGAGGACTTACCTAACGGGTTCATACCACGGGATGAGGAGGAAGGAGTACGGGCCATTACCACCGGGCACGTTAATAGCGCCATTCCCATACCCCTACAGATGCCCGTTCGGTGATATGCCGCCTGAGGAGTGTGGTAAGGCAGCTGTTGAAGTAATTGATTATTACATTAATTACGTCGCTATTAAGGACGTATGCTGCCTAGTGACCGAGCCAATACAGGGCGTTGGCGGTATCGTGGTACCTCCCATGGACTTCTTCGAGAGGTTAAAGAAAGTCCTCGACACCTACGGAATATTACTGATATTTGATGAGGTCCAGACGGGCATGGGCAGGACAGGCACTACGTGGGCCTTCGAGCAATTCAATGTTAAGCCCGACATCGTGGTTGCCGCGAAGGGAATGACAGGTGGGTTACCCGCGTCGGCCGTGGTCACCAGGAAGGAGGTGGCCTCAGCCATGCAGTTAAACGATGAGCACTCAACCTTTGGCGCATCAGCCTTGATAATGGCCGCCGTTAAGGCGGCTATTGATTACTACAACATGCATAAGGAGGAATTACTGAGCAATGCGAAGAGGATGGGTGAGTACGCAATGAAGAGGTTGATGGAGCTCTACGATAGGCACCCACTAATTGGTGAGGTTAGGGGGCTCGGGCTCATGATCGGTATTGAACTCGTTAAGGACAGGAGGACCAAGGAACCGGCGGCGAAGGAGACAAGCGACATATGCCTAAATAGGGCGTTGAGGAAGGGGGTACTCTTCGTAACCAGTGGTTGGAATGGTAATGTGATCAGGTTTGCACCGCCACTAACCGTTAAGCAGGAACACATTGATAAGGCAATTGATGCGTTGGATAAGTCATTGAGTGAGGTTGAGAGGGAGGAAAACATTAGGTGATCCTGCCTAGTTTAGACGGAATACGTTAAAAAGCGTGGTTTTTACCCTTCAACTCTCGTTAAGGACCCTCCTTATTCTATCGGCAATTATCTTCTTAGGTACGGCACCAACCACGAAGTCCACGGGCTCGCCATCCTTAAATATTATCACAGTGGGTAGGCTCATGACGCCGTACTTAGCGGCAACATTCGGCCACTCCTGGGTATTCAACCTACCAAACCCAACACACGGCATCTCCTTAGCGAGTGCCTTCATTATTGGCTCAAGTAGGAAGCACGGTGCACACCACGGCGCCCAAAAGTCCACAACCACAACCCTTTTACTCTTAATAAACCCTTCGAAGCTATCCTCACTCAACTCAACAAGTCCATTACCAATAGCCCTTGTCAACTCCCTAGCCTTCTTCTCCAACAACCTACTTAACTCCTCGTCCACGGTATTATCGGTGGTTTTATTGCCGTTATTCA
>DAXY01000109.1:0-772 GCA_002506645.1 Vulcanisaeta distributa
TAAGTCTTGCCTCGTGGAATTCCTCAGCATGTAGGACCCACGCCCTCCACCACCTGACCCCCTCCTACCGAGTTTATCGGCCATGTGATCTAACGCATCAAATGAGGGCTGCGTGGTCCACCTGCCCTGTTCCAGCGTCGTCCCTACCTCGTCAAGGTCTCCCCAGCTGTCTTATGCAACTATGACCATGCTGAGGCGTTCAATCTCATTAATGGGTATTTCAATCACCTCTACATCGCTTACTAACGCTCCCCTTAAATGCCTTGCTATGATATTTCGCACACGCTCCTGCCTTTATGGGTGGTTAAGTGCCTTATTAATTGGGGTGTTACTAACTTAACGTGAGTATTAAGTGCGTTGCATCTGGGCAGAAGGGTGGCGTTGGTAAGAGCACGCTGGTAATACTAACGGCTAGGGCGGCGCCTGCCCTCGGCGTTAGGCTAGCCGTGATAGACATAGCCATGGGAAACCCAAGTACATCACTAAGCCTACTCGGTAATGTGCCTAGGCACACCCTGGCGACGTATGCGGTGAATGCCTCGAGGGTTAGTGACGTAGTGCATATCGTGCAGACGAGCCATGGGCCTATCTACCTAGTGCCCTCAGGCCGTGGTGATTTAACGCTCATTAATGAGTATGGGGGCTTTGGCGATGCGCTTAGGTCATTGATTAATTACCTAGTTGATAAGGTGGGGGTTGACCACGTGGTCCTTGACTTCCCATCATTTGAGCCGAGCCTTGACGGCGTGTTTAATGAGGCGTTGGGCGAGTG
>DAXY01000109.1:885-2763 GCA_002506645.1 Vulcanisaeta distributa
GTTAATAAGCTCGGTGGTTTAGAGCCTGGCATTGTTCATTACGACCCGTGGGTCATTAGGTGGGTCCATGATGGCATTGGCCAGGTCGGGATTGGCGTTAAGGAGGCCTTATCATACATAATTAATGAGGTTCTAAGTTAATAGTTAATGCGCAAAATGGTTTTAAGGGAATTAACCTAAATCACTGTGCGGTGTCCGCTGAGGAGTTTCGGGGCATAACCGTGGATTCAGAGGATGGTGAGAGGTGGTTGCTCATTGCCGATACCCACGTGGGTCTCGAGGTAGAGCTTGGGAAGAAGGGCGTTAGGATACCGAGCCAATCCGCCAGGATAGCCCAATTAATCATAGACATGGCCGAGAGGGCTGGGGCAACATCATTGGCGATACTCGGTGATATTAAGCATGAGATAGCCAGTGTGATTGATAGTGCCAGGGAGGTTAGGGAATTCATCAATAGAATTAGTGGTAAGTTCAATAGGGTGGTGCTGGTTAAGGGCAACCATGATGGTAACCTCGACCTAATACTGAATAATGACGCTAAGTCGAACATATACCTAGTTGATTCCAGGGGATTCATTATGAGGAGTAGGGATGGTAAGAACCTACTGCTGCTCCATGGGAACTCGAGGCCTAGGATTGAGGATTTCGTGAGGGCGGACGTGATAATCATGGGCCACACCCACCCAGCCATATTGATACAGGACGTGACGGGCTACGTAATGAGGGCCCCCGTTATAGTTAAGGTACGCGTTGATAAGTCCGTGTTTGGTAAGAACATGTATAACGCCGAAACTAACACATCAGGGGTCATGAACATAATAGTGCTGCCAACCTTCAACCCACTCACTGTGGGTATGGACGTGTTTGAGATATTCCCGAAGGACTTGGTTGGGGTGGAGACGATACTCCACTACGCACGTACTTGGGAGATTCTCAACAACGTGGAGGTCTACCTAACGGACATGACCTACTTAGGCACTATGGACGTGCTGGCCAGGATTAGGGAGGAAGTCGGTGGTGGGGGTTATGACATTGATTGGTTATGACCTCTGTATAATCATTATGATCATTAAACCCAAACAACTTTAATAATTCTACTCACCATAGTCCATGTGAGGTTGCCAATACTAATCATAAACATGAAAGTTTATCCGGAGGTACTTGGCAGGAGGGCGCTGGAGCTGGCGAGGGTGGCCGAGTCCGTGGCCAAGGAACTGGGGGTTTCAATAGCCGTTGCGCCACCAATCACTGAGTTGAGGACTGTGGCTGAGGGCGTGGAAATACCAGTATATGCGCAGGGAGCGGACCCAATCGAGCCTGGCGCTAGGACGGGCCATGTACCGCTCGAATTTATTAAGGAGACGGGCGCGGTTGGCGTGATACTAAACCATAGCGAGAATAGGTTACTCCTAAATGACCTTGGTTGGCTCGTTAATAAGGCTAGGAGTCTCGGGCTTGAGACCCTCGTGTGCGCGCCGGACCCATTCACAAGCGCCGCAGCAGCTGCCCTAGAACCGACCGCAGTGGCTGTGGAGCCTCCTGAGCTCATCGGCACAGGCAAGGCGGTGAGTAGGGAAAGGCCTGACGTAATTGTGAGGACTGTGGAACTCGTGAGGAGGGTTAACCCAAGCATTCCAGTGATTACCGGCGCCGGTATTGAGAGCTTCGACGATGTCAAGAAGGCCGTGGAACTTGGGACACAGGGAGTGCTGGTGGCGAGCGCCATAGTTAAGGCTAGTGACTGGAGGAGAAAAATAATGGAGCTGGCGGGTGCGCTGCGCTAATGCTGATAAAGCATTGATTATGGCGTTGAGATTAAGTGTAGGGGTATGGACTCAATAAGTTTATTGGGCTTTCTTGAGGAGTTGAACCATAGAG
>DAXY01000109.1:2822-3168 GCA_002506645.1 Vulcanisaeta distributa
CCTGGCGGTATCTCCTAATTATTTGCCTTAGCACGTACTGGAGTATTCCACCATTAATGAAGTACTGAACCTCCATTGGCGTGTCAAGCCTGACCAGAAGCTTCGTCCTGATTACCCTACCGTCGGGCTTATGAACAATCAACTCAACGGTTTGCCTAGGCTTAAGACCCTGCGATAGCCCGATTATGTCGAAGGTCTCATCACCATTTATGCCGAGCTTCTCCGCATCCTCACCCTCCATGAACTGTAGCGGTAGTATGCCCATCTCTACGAGGTTACTCCTGTGAATCCTCTCAAAGCTCTTGGCTATGACGGCCTTTATACCCAGTAACTTAGGTCCCTTGGC
>DAXY01000109.1:3232-5507 GCA_002506645.1 Vulcanisaeta distributa
AATACCGTCATTAGCTGCCCATCGGGCCAATGTATCGTGTACCCACCCTCAATGACTTTACCGCCCATCCTATTCTTGGTGCCCTTACTCCAGAACGCGCCCCTAACCATAACCTCCCAATTGCCCCTCCTCGTGCCGAAGGTGTTGAAGTCAGCGGGCTTAATGCCGAGGGATATTAGGTACTTACCGGCCGGTGAATCAACCGGTATTGAGCCTGCTGGCGATATGTGGTCCGTGGTCACATTATCGCCAAGCACGAGCAATGCCCTGGCGCCAATAATGTCCTTAACCTCAACGAGCCTATCAGGGTCGAAGTCGTCGAAGAATGGGGGCCTCCTTATGTACGTGTTGTTGGGATTCCATTGATATAGGTCGCCGCTTGGCGCCTTCAGCGTATTCCATTCGTCAGGCACTAGATCGCCAATTCTCGTGTATTTCTCCACGAATTCATCAGGGCTTACGTACTTCTCGACGTAACTCCTCACCTCATCATCACTCGGCCATAGGTCCCTTAGGTAGACGGGCTTACCATTGTTTGTGTACGTCACTGGTTCCCTGGACAAGTCCTTATTGATAGTGCCGGCCAACGCGTATACCACGACGAGCGGTGGTGAGGCTAGGTAATTGGCCCTCACGTCTGGGTGTATCCTGCCCTCGAAGTTCCTATTGCCGGAAAGTACCGACGCCGCTATTAAGTCATTCTCCCTAATAGCCCTAACCACGGGTTCAGGGAGGGGCCCCGTGTTCCCAATACATACCATGCACCCAAACCCAGTTATGTAGAAGCCGATCTTCTCAAGGTACTGAAGCAGGCCGGACCTCCTTAGGTACTCCTCAACAACCCTAGAGCCTGGCGCCAGCACCGTCTTGACGTACGGAGGCGGCGTAATACCGAGCTCAACAGCCCTCTTGGCCACAAGCCCAGCGGCCATGAGTAGGTACGGATTGCTCGTGTTTGTGCAGCTCGTTATTGCGGCTATCGCCACGAAGCCGTCCTCAAGCTCTACCTTCCTGCCATCAAGCTCAATAACCACCTTCCTCCTACCACTTAGGTTCCTCCTCCTGTTCCTATCCTCAATTATGGGTTCGATACTCTTTGGTACGTCGCTTAATGACCTCCTCTGCCACGGCAGTGATGGTCCTGCGAGGCTGGGCTCCACCGTGGATAGGTCAATGTTAATCACCTGGCTATACTCAATATCGCCCTCCCTCGGTGATCCAAAGACCCCCTGCTCCATGTAGTACCTCTCAACGAGCGAGATTAACCACTCATCCCTACCACTCAGCCTTAGGTATGCCAGGGTCTGCTCATCCACTGGGAATAACCCAGTGGTCGCGCCATACTCAGGCGCCATGTTGGCTATGGTGGCTCTGTCGGGTATGGGCAACTCCTTAACGCCCTCACCAAAGAACTCAACGAATTTATCAACCACGTTATACTTCCTCAATGTCTCAGTTATGTGAAGCACTATGTCCGTCGCAGTGACGCCGGGCCTGGGCTTGCCGTACAGGTGAACACCAACTACCTGAGGCGGTAGGACGGCTATTGGCTGGCCAAGGAGTGCAGCCTCAGCCTCAACACCACCAACGCCCCAACCAACGACGCCCAACCCATTGATCATTGTCGTGTGGGAGTCCATGCCGACCACCGTGTCGAAATATGCGAGTTTCTCACCAGGGCCGAGGTCCTCGGTCATTACGACCCTAGCAATATGCTCAAGGTGGACCTGGTGTATTATGCCGGTGCCCGGTGGAAAGACTCTAAAGTTTCTAAAGGCGTTCTGGGCCCACTTCAGGAATTCATACCTCTCCGCGTTCCTCTCAACCTCAAGCTTGATATTTAACTTAACCGCATCAGGCCTTCCCCAGTAATCCGCCTGTACGCTATGGTCAATTATTAAGTCGGTCGGCACCTGTGGGTTGATGACCTTTGGGTCTATGCCGTACTTAGCCACGACCTCCCTCATCACCGCAAGGTCGACTAGGGCAGGCACGCCCGTGTAGTCCTGCATTAGGACTCTGGCGACCTTTATCGGGACCTCCTTCGTACCTGGATTACTGGGGTTCCAGTGGAGTAGGTTCTCAATATCCTCCTCCGTGATTGATTGCCCATCGTAGTTCCTAAGTAGGTTCTCGATGAATACCTTAATCACGTATGGAAACCTGGCAATATCGAAGCCCTCCCTCTCGAGGGCCTTCAATGAGTAGTAGCGAACCCTAACGCCGCCAACGTCCATAGTACTTAATGTATTCCATAGATTAGGTAGGTTCTTGG
>DAXY01000019.1:0-823 GCA_002506645.1 Vulcanisaeta distributa
CTCTCCCTATTGGATAGGTAGGCGGCGTGGGCTATGACCGTGGGCCTTATTAGGGTTAGGCCAAGGCCATCCATGACCTCGAGCGGCCTACGGCCATACCTAGTCAATGAATAATCAACCTCTCCCTGGTACTCTCCCAGGTGGTACGTGATTCCGAGCCCCCTACCCAGGCAGAAATCCTTAACCCTGAGCAGTAGGTCCTCGTCAACCATCATTAACTGCCTAATGGAGCACCAAACCCTAACCCTATCATTAACCTCCGGCAGTAGCTCCTCAACCCTGCGCAGCACCTCCTCAGCATTGATTACCTGGCCATCCCTCACGTTGAAGGTTGATGGGGTTACCACGCCCCTAATGCCCACCTCATTAATCGCCTTAATCAACTCCCTCGGCCTCGGCGCGCCCGCCTCTATGAAGTACGTAATGCCGTTCTTAGCCATGGCAATGACGCTGGCCAGCGAGGATAGGTGCGCCAACTCATCATTCAATAATTCCTCGAAGGGTATTAGGAGCCTCGTCCATATTGGCGGTAGGGCCAGCCTATCGTCATTTATGAAGGACCTAAGCAGGACCTGCTGCGTGTGGGTGTGGGCATCTATTAGGCCGGGCATTAGGATGTGCCTATCCCTATTAATGACCTCCTCACCCCTGTATTGACTAAGTACCTCGCTTGCCCTGCCCACAGCCCTTATTAATCCGCCCTCCACCGCCACCGCGCCATCCTCAATCACGAGGGGGTTTGACATCGTCACTACGTACTTAGCCCTAATGATTAGGTCGGCCCGCTCCATCAATAATCACTCCGGGGGTATCTCGGTGTATG
>DAXY01000019.1:917-1169 GCA_002506645.1 Vulcanisaeta distributa
GGATAAGCCAGGAACTCATAGTCCAGGTAAATGAATACTAGGAATTGGAGGATGCCGGCGGTGATTAACGCGGTCCTAAGCCCACTGCCCAACCCACCTCGCCTAAGCGCTATTATCACCGCTGCGATGCCCACGAAGGCCAGGTACGTCAATGGACCAACCTCGGTGCCGTATAGTGCCGTGAACGTTCCATAGAATAGCCCCGTGACGGCAATGAGTATTGAGGTGACGGCTAGGTCGAGTAGGTGTGCG
>DAXY01000019.1:1261-2274 GCA_002506645.1 Vulcanisaeta distributa
GAAGAAACACCAATAAACCACTTCAGCGCGTAATTTCCCGACAATGCCATGGCCACGGTCCAGAAGTTGATGATGCCATTAACGTTGGGGTTCGAGAGGGCCTCGGTAGTGAACCTAAAGCCCAGTGAGTAGTACATGGCTTCAAAGCCTATGGTTGCGATGGTCATCGTTATCAACGCCGCCACGGGCACGTTATACCTAATGGCATTCCTACCCCTTATCTCGGAGGCTATGGCAGGCCCAGCATTCAGCCATGGGTAGACGTAAAGGGCGAAGAAGGGTATCACCATAAACACGCCGCTCAACGTGGCCTCGGGCCCTCGGTAACTACTGGCTAGGGATGAGTAGGTGTAGCCGCTCGGCAATAACCTATTGACCGCGGCTATGGCCGACGCCCTGGGCGTTAGGAATAAAACCATTATCGCCGCCGCAAGCCCGATCAGCGATACCGTGGTTAGCGCCGTCATTAGCCTAATGCCGTACCTAGTGCCTAGTATGTTCGCCAGGACTATCACTGCGAAGAAGGCTATTGCAATGGCTATTACCGTCCAGGTACTGAAGGATGTGGCAACCCCAAGGATGGGTAGGACCGACTCCAGCTGGAAGACGCCGGCTATGGCGACCAATGCGTAGTATGCCAGGGCCTGTATCACGAATGCCATGACCAGGCCATTAATGAGCCAGGCAGCCCTAGGGCCAAAGGCCCTGGTTAACCACACATAGTCACCGCCCGTCCTCGGTATTAACGTAGTCAGTATTGAGTATACGACTATTTGGGGCACGGACAATAGGGCTGCTATTAGTGATGCGTATGTTAGGTTTGCCCCCGTGGTTGTTGGTAGGGCGGCCAGTGTGAAGCCCACGGTACCCAGGGCAACACCCACAGACATATTAGCAACATTCACCGAAACAGAATCCCAAAAACCAACACCCCTAACCAAACCCGTAGACTCCCTAAGGAATACGCCCTGCTTGGTCCCCATTATTCCATCGAGGATTGGAATATTTAAAAG
>DAXY01000019.1:2293-5267 GCA_002506645.1 Vulcanisaeta distributa
CAAGTCGATAATGAACCTGAATTAATCACGAATGCCCGGCCTATTGTTGATGAAAGGTATTTAAACAAATGCTGAACTAGGCGGCTGTGGTTGTTGGGGTCCTGGACTTCGGTGGCCAATACAACCACTTAATACTTAGGCGGGTTACCGAGCTTGGCTTCAGGGGTGAGTTCCTAAGCCCCACCGAGCCCCTGGACAGGGTTAGGCAGTTATTTGATTGCCTAATCATTAGTGGTGGTCCCTGGAACATACCCGAGGACCTGCCGAGGACGGGAAATGCCGTTAACTACATCCTTGAGTTCCCCGGGCCTGTGCTCGGTATTTGCCTGGGCCACCAATTAATGGCCTACGCATACGGTGGTGAATTAGTTAGGGATCGCCCTGAGTTCGGTGGTGTTAAGGTCTACGTGGATAGGGAGGACACAATACTCAGGGGTGTTCCCAGGGAATTCACTGCCTGGGAGAGCCACAACGTGAGCGTCCTTAGGCAGCCCAGGGGCTTTGACGTCATTGCCCACAGCGATACCGTGCCCATCGAGGCCATGGCCAACGAGGGCATTGGCAGATTTGGGGTTCAATTCCACCCGGAGGTTAGGCATACTGAGTACGGGCTCATCATCATGAGGAACTTCCTAGAGCTATGCCGGCGTGGGTAGGGCATTATTTACATAAATAATTAAATAAGTTGTGGGTAATACGGCGTGGTTATAGGCTAAGGTATTTAAATAAACCATGCAATAATCATAGGCGTGGAGGCCTCGCTAATCGATAAGTTGATTGAGGGGGTTAGGTCACTGCCGATTAGGTGCGCGGTGGCGGCTATATCGGGCGGCGTTGATAGTACCACGGCCGCCGTCCTCGTTAGGAGGGCCATAGGCGATAGGTTGAGGGCCGTGTTCATAGACACGGGCTTCATGAGGTTGGGCGAGCCCGACCAGGTCAGGGAATTGCTCAGGGATTTACTACCCATAGAGGTTGTCAATGCCAGGGATAGGTTTTACCGCGAAATGCTTGGCCTAAGTGATGCGGAGGAGAAGAGGGTTAGGTTTAGGGAGGTTTTTTACACGGTACTCTCCGACATTGCCAGGGACTACGGCTGTGACTGGCTTGTCCAGGGGACAATAGCCCCGGACTGGATCGAGACCAGGGGAGGAATTAAGACCCAGCACAACGTGCTTGAGCAGGTGGGGATTGACGCATCGACTAAGTACGGCTTCAAATTAATAGAACCACTGAGGGAATTGTACAAGGACCAGGTAAGGGAGTTGGCAAAGGCCCTGGGCATACCCAATGAGATAGTCAATAGGCAGCCATTCCCAGGGCCTGGGCTGAGCATTAGGGCGGTGGGTGAGTTAACGCTGGAGAAGCTTGACGTGGTTAGGAGGGCGACTAGAATCGTTGAGAGGGGGCTCGAGGGCATGGGCCTCAGTCAATGGTTTGCGGCGGCTTGGGAATACGAAACGGTGCCAAGCAATGACCTGTCAGGGCTTATCAAAGGGCTTGGCGACGTAACCGCCTACTTATTCAGGGTTAGGGCCACGGGCGTTAGAGGCGATTCGAGGTCCTACGGTAATGTGGTTCTCATCAAGGGCGAATTGAGTAACTGGGGCCTGGCCTATGAATTATATAAGCGCCTATACACGGCCCGCGAGGTAACTCACGTGGTTTATGAATTAATGGGGAGGGGTGTTGGGAGGTACTTCGTGTCCATTAGGGCCGTGTTGACTGAGGACTTCATGACGGCTGATGTGGCTAAAATACCGCGTGACACGCTCATGGACATTGCGAGGGAAATACTCAATAGCGATGATAGGGTTGCCGCGGTAGGCTATGACGTGGCCCCGAAGCCGCCCGCCACGATTGAGTATGAGTAGGGTCAACGAATCAACCTAGTCAACTTGCTTATGAAGTCCTCGCCGAAGTACTCACCAAGCCTTAAGTCCCTAATTACTGAGTCGGGGTCGGAATTCCTGGCCTGGTTCCTAATCACCTCACCAACCTCCCAGGGAAATAGGATCCACCTATCCGTAACGCCTATGTAGTAGTCAGGCCTGGTCTTCGACCAAGGCTTAACGTAGAGCGTGGCAGTCCTCACCTCCCTGGCGCCATAAAACCTAAGCAGGTCCCTGGCAGCGGCCAGTGTCTTGCCCGTGTCCGCAACGTCATCCACGATTAAGGCGCTCCTGCCCCTCAGGTCACGTATTATTGGGTATGTAACCACGGGCTCCTCGCCCTGGCCCACCCTAGTTCCATAACTCACGAGGCCGAGGACGATTAAGTCATCAATGCCTAGGAAGTCGGACACGAGCTTACCCACCACGTAGCCTCCCCTGAGTATTGCAATTACCGAGTCAGGCCTATAGCCCGATTCCTTAATCATCAGTGATAGGTCGAGGGTTAAATCAACGAGCCTCTGCCAATTAATGACTAGGAACTCCATTAATCAANNTTAAAAGGCTTTCCTCACCACGGGGAGTAGTTATTACAGGCGATTAAACATTGGGATTGCCCCCTGCATGCACCCACGCCACTGGGTCAGCGGCCGGTCTTACCGAGCCGCCGCCCAATGGCATGAGTGCAAGGCAGGTATGGGCCTTTCTATGTTTATCTCTGCCCCGCGCCTATATATTAGTTATTATTGTCGATATTGCCTATGATATACATATTACATCCTTATAGATATTCATGTATTGCTTATATAATGCATTTATTCTTGCCTTTTATTTGGGATAGAAAGTAATTTAAACTTATCTGGAATAGAAAGTAATGTGAAGAGGGGCCCTAAATGCCCCGGCACTAAATTGGATAGATTCCTTGATTGCGCATTCAGGGCCATTATCGAGGCCAAGCTGGGCCTTGTAAATAAGGATTATGCGCTTGACGAGCTTTGGGAGTACTTAGTGAATATTGATTATGAGATTAAGGTACTGAGGATGAGGCTGGGAAATATCGAGAAGTAGCGCGGCCACGAAGG
>DAXY01000019.1:5390-6278 GCA_002506645.1 Vulcanisaeta distributa
AAAACCCAGCACGACGTATTAAGCACTTGGTTTTGCCGTTACGAATTTACAAGATACTTATTCGTCACGTACCCGCGTACCCCGGTATTTACAGTAAATACCTTCCCATCATCACCCTCCCTCTCCACTTCACGTGGGTAATTCCTGGCCGTGGTTATGTACAAACTCATTAAATCACCTCCGCCAAACGTGCACGAGGTCGTGTATGGAACAGGCACCTCAACCTCATCAATTACCACCCCCTTCCCTGGGTCAATTCTTAACACCCTACCGCCACCGTACATGGCGACCCATAGATAGCCCTCGGAATCTATTGTCATGCCATCCGGCACACCCGCATATCTAGATAGGTCAATATCCATGAACTTACTCATTAATTCACCCTTATCTAAATCGAACCTAAACACCATGATCTTCCTGGTCGGGCTATCTATGTAATACATGAATTCATTATCCAGGGACCAAGCAATGCCGTTAGATATCGTAACTCCGGATAGCGCCCTCCTAACTACACCACTTGGGTCAAGCACGTAAAGCGAACCCGCCGGCTCCCTCTCATTCATATCCATACTGCCGAACCAAAGCCTACCGGCAGCATCAACCTTGCAATCATTAAGCCTATTCGTGGGCGGTTCATCAACCTTAGCTAGGGTTTTGACGATGGATCCCGCATTCACATCAATGAGAATAACCCTATCCCTTAGGGTAATCAGTAAGTAATTGGGGTTGCTGGTAAGGGCGGCGCATGTGACGAAATTATTGACCTGGAAAATAGTATCCACCCTATCATCCTTAAGCCTATACACCCTACCACCTGTAATATCCACCCAATAAAGTGCATTCAACCTTTCATCCCAAACAGGGCCCTCGCCCAAAATACTCCGTGGC
>DAXY01000019.1:6365-6882 GCA_002506645.1 Vulcanisaeta distributa
ATCAATCCCACCTGAACTTTACCTTTATCTCGCCAGGCTCCTTGGCATTAAGCGCCTTGATTACCTCCCCCTCATCATTTATTGAAATCACCCTAGTAATTAGTCTCTTCGTAACCCCAGGCCATATGGACTTCCACTGCGCCAGGTGCGAAAGTGCCAATTGGAAGTGGGGCTTTTGGCCGTTAATAATGCCAACAATTGCATTAGCCCTGTATATGAACCTTTGAAAAACATCGTATGGTATGACAGCCTCGCCCTCCGATGGAAAGCCAAATAGGCCAAGCACGCCATTGGGCCTAAGGGCCTCCACCTCATGCCTAATCAATGATGCCGACGCACCCGTTGTATCTATAACTAAGTCAAAACCCAACCTCTTAAGCTTGTCAAGGCCCTCCCTCGAATAGTTATAATAAACCAAGCCAGCCTCATCAGCAATCTTCGCCTCATTCTCAAGGGGGTCCCTCCTATTTATGATATATACCTCGAATCCATATGTTTTTAATAACAGTGCAAAGAG
>DAXY01000019.1:6923-7425 GCA_002506645.1 Vulcanisaeta distributa
GTCCATATAAGCCTCCTCTGTATAGTCAGTATTTCCTCAACGGATTTTTCAACATCAGAAAGGGGTTGGGCGAGAATTGCAATATCCCTAATCTCGCTCGGCACCTTAACTAAGTACTTAGGGTCATCATAGTAATACTCCACCATGAATCCATCCATACCCACCATGCCCGCCTCCACGTACTCCTCAGCCTCGCAGAAATCAGGCCTTCCAACGAGGCAGTTAAGGCAGCGCCCCTCATAACTCCTCCTATTTATCGGCATAACCAACTCACCCGGTTTAAACCTGGGATCGCTGGACTCCTCAACCACGCCAAGAGCCTCATGGCCAAGAACCAGCCAGTCCTTGCCAGGCGGTGGTCTAGATGTGGCCAGCCTACCCTTAACAATTTCCCTATCGGACCCGCATATTCCATTTTCAAGCAACCTCACCTTCACAGAACCCCTACCATGCCGAATCGGCTCCTTTAAATCTGAAAACTCAACACCAGGCTTAGGAGGAT
>DAXY01000048.1:0-6105 GCA_002506645.1 Vulcanisaeta distributa
TCTTTGTGACCTAATTCGGGCAATGCGGGCGTTCATCCCAACTAGCCGTGCAGGGCCCTGCACGGCTCAGTAATTAGCGAAAACCACAGCACCGGGGTGGGAAATAGAAATTTTTAAAGAGAATTCGAAACCCTAGGTTTGTCGTGACCCATAGCGTGACTTCACGTACTCGAGGAGTCCACCGCTCATTAATATCTCGAGGGCCATGCCCGTTATTGGCCTTGCCCTAATCACCTTCTGGCCGTTGTTGATAACCACCTCGCCGGTGCCTATGTTGATCCTCACGAAATCTCCATCATTGACCTCCCTACTAATGCCAGGCACTACAAGGACGGGTAGGCCATTGTTAATGGCATTCCTATAAAATATCCTGGCGAAGGACTCCGCGAGCACGGCCCTAACGCCAGCCGCCTTCAGGGCTATGGCCGCCTGCTCACGGCTTGAGCCCATGCCGAAGCCCCTACCGGCCACGAGCACCACGCCCCTGCTGGCCTTCTCGAAGAAGTTCGGTATTAATGGCTCCATGGCGTGCCTGGCCAGTATTGACGGGTCTGTGTAGACGAGGTACTTGGCGGGTATTATAACGTCAGTGTCTATGTTATCGCCGACCTTCATCACCAAGCCCTCAACAATCAACTCCCCAGGTCCCACAGCCTGGCCTATCAAGTCTCTATTTAAGTTTTATATTTCCCAGGCACTTATAACTAGGCCACTTACTAAGCATCGGCGTGCCCCACGGCCCACGCCCCGTGATCCTCAATATACTATTGTAATGAGCGGTAATGCTTATATATACTTAATATAACCTATGCCGGTATGGCCGGTCAGGGTGGTGTAGAAATCCGCGAGGGTTGAGGTTCTAGATACAACGCTTAGGGATGGGGCTCAAATGACCGGTGTGTCGTTCACGCTCAATGATAAGGTTAGGATCGCCCTAATGCTTGACGACCTCGGCGTCGACTACATAGAGGGTGGTTGGCCCGGTAGTAATCCTAAGGATGCGGAGTTCTTCAGGGTAATGAGGAATTACTCATTGAGCCACGCCAGGCTAGCAGCCTTCGGCATGACGAGGAGGAAGGGCGTTAGGGCTGGGGATGACCCAAACCTCGCCGCAATACTTGACTCTGGGGTTGACACCGCGGTTATTGTCGGTAAGTCCTGGACTCTACACGTTAGGGAGGTCCTCAGGGTCAGCCTCGAGGACAACCTGGACATGGTCTATGACAGCATCCGCTACCTCAAGGATCATGGGTTGAGGGTGATCTTCGACGCGGAGCACTTCTACCAGGGGTTTAGGGAGGACCCGGAGTACGCGCTTAGGGTCGTTAAGGCGGCTGAGGAGGCTGGGGCGGACACGGTAGTGCTTGCCGACACCAACGGCGCCATGCTGCCGCATGAGGTTTACGAAATAACGGGAGAGGTCGTCAGGAGGTTGAATGTGATGGTTGGGGTCCACATGCACAATGACAGCGGCTGCGCAGTCGCCAACACAATAATGGGCGTACTGGCCGGCGCACGGCATGTCCAGGGGACGATTAATGGGATTGGTGAGAGGACGGGCAATGCCGACCTGGCCCAGGTAATACCCAACCTAGTGCTCAAGCTGGGCCTTAGGGCCCTCAGGGGCGTTGATGACCTCAAGAAATTGAGGGCAATATCCAGGTTCGTCTATGAGGCGGCGGGCCTAAGCCCAAACCCGTACCAACCATACGTCGGCGACTACGCCTTCTCGCACAAGGCCGGGCTACACGTTGACGGTGTTTCCAAGGTCGCGAGGGCCTACGAGCATGTGGACCCGGAGCTTGTCGGCAACGCGAGGAGGTTCGTCGTTTCAGAACTCGCCGGCTCATCAAACATACTAATCCACCTGAGGGACTTGGGCATAAACCTAGGTAAGGACGACCCAAGGCTTAGGCGCGCCCTGGAGAGGATAAAGGCGCTTGAGAATGAGGGCTACAGCTTCGACCTNNCTCACCGCCCTTAGGGAGATGGGGTTGTTCAGGGACGTGCTGAGGGTTGATTATTGGAAGGTCGTCAGTGACGATGACGTGCACGTGGCCATAGTGAAGGTTAATGGCGAGTTGGGGGTTGCCGAGGGTGTTGGGCCAATCCACGCAATCGATAGGGCGTTGAGGAGCGTGGCCTCGAAACTATTCCCGGAACTAAACGGCGTCGTGCTCACCGACTACAGGGTGGTGTTGCCGGGCGAGGTTAAGAATACGGAGAGCGTCGTTAGGGTCCTCATGGAATTTAGCAATGGGGGTATGAGGTGGAGGACCGTGGGTGTTTCGAGGAGTATAATCAAGGCCAGCATTGATGCCCTGGTTGATGGGCTTAATTACATCTTAATGATTAATCATTACAAAAAGTAAAGTTGACAATAAGCATTAATGCCCGGCGCCATTTCCTTAATTCCATGCATTATTATTGCTATTTATATTGCGGCGGTAGGTATATACTATGCCCGAGATAGTAAATTTTAAATATGTGCTATGTTCGTGCCTATATAGAGGTGACCCGATGGAAATGGAAACCCTGTACTAAGGCGGGGGGTCAGGATTTCAAAGGTAGGCGGTTCACTACTGACGAGGGGTAACGTATTGAGCGTGGTGGGTAGGGTTGTTGGTAGGGATTACCGAGGTGGTAAATTGGTCCTCGTGGTTTCAGCGATGAAGGGCGTCACTGACTCGCTGATAAGGGCCTTCGATAACCACGACCCCGACGCACTCGATGATGCGCTATCGACGTACATAGACGAGTCCCTAAACCTGGGGCTAAGTGGGCTGGCCTCATTCCTCGAGTTAATGCGTGAGGAGTTGCGTAGGTTCATAAACCTGGGCGAGCCCTGGGTTAGGGATTATGTGGTGGTCCATGGCGAGTTACTCTCCACCCTACTCATTGAGAGGGTCCTCAATGAACTGCTAGGCCTCAGGGCTAAGGCCGTCTATGAACCCGGCATAGTGACTGATGATAACTGGGGCTTCGCCTCGGTCAATCATGGGTTGAGCAGTAGGTACGTTGTTGAGAGGCTGGGCAGCGTGCTTAGTAAGTACGACGTTGCCGTAGTCCCCGGCTTCCTGGGGGTCACGGGCGATGGCAGGTACTCATCACTCGGTAGGGGCGGCAGCGACTACACCGCGTCATTACTCGCCAGCTACCTAAACGCCTCACAACTGACCTTCTACACGGAGAGCGGTGGTTTATTGACTGGGGATCCGAAGGTGGTGAGCGACCCAGTACTCATTAGGGAGGTTGGCTATGAGGAGGTTCACACGGCATCAATCCTAGGCGCCAAGAGGTTCCACCCAAGGACCTTCGAACCACTGCTGGGGAGTAGGGTCCTAACCATCATAACCGATCCATGGCGCGATGATGGGACCTACGTAGTCAACAACTGCGTCCCAGCACCTAAGTTGGTCTCCATTAATGAGGCAGGTAATGGCCTGTTCAGGGTCTCCGTGGTTGGGTGCAGGATCGCCCAACTGAGTGATTTGAGGGATGAGGCGCATAAGATAGTGTCGTCCTACGAAGTGAGGGGCGTTAGTTATGAGGGGCCGCACGCAATATCGGCGCTATTGAGTAATTGGGACGACGCGGTCTCGCTGGCCAGGGACCTCCATAGGTGGGTGAGGTCATGGATCGCGTGAGGGTTTCAATATTGGGCGCCACGGGACTCGTTGGCCAGTGGATGGTTAAACTGCTCGCCAACCACCCATTCATCGAGGTCGTAGGCCTCTCGGCATCCCCCAGCAAGGCTGGCCGTAGGTACGGCGAGGTGGTTCACTGGTTCATACCCGGTGACGTGCCTGAGTACGCCAGGGACATCACCCTGGCCTCCACCGAGCCGAGGGACCATAAGTCAGCCGATGTGGTACTCTCGGCCCTACCGAATGACGTTGCCTGGCCCATCGAGAGTAGGTTGCTTGAGGCTGGGTTGAACGTAATATCCAACGCATCGCCCGAGAGGATGAACCCGAGGATCCCATTGATAAACCCTGAGGTTAATTGGGAGCACCTAACCATACTCAGGGAGGTTAAGGGTAATTGGGTTGTTAAGAACCCGAACTGCACCGCGGCGATAATATCGATGCCCATAAAGCCGATCCAGGACCTGGTCGAGGCTATGCACATAGTCACGCTGCAGTCCGTGTCGGGGGCCGGCTACCTCGGGCTCTCCTACCTAGCCATCGATGGCAATGTAATACCATTCATAAGGGGTGAGGAGGAGAAGATTGATGCGGAGTTGAATAAGATGCTGGGCAAGCAATTCCCGGACAAGTTCGAGCCCTGGGGCAGGCCGATATACGTAACCGCGACCAGGGTGCCTGTTAAGTACGGCCACATGGCCGTGATACATGCCATACTCAATAGGGATGTTGATGTCGACTACGTAATTAATAGGTTGAGTAGCTTCAAGTCGCTGCCCCAGGAAATGGAGTTACCCACGGCGCCCAGGGAACCCATAAAGGTGATCAATAGGGTCGATGCGCCGCAGCCGGCCAGGGACCTCGACCCAATGGCCGTCAGCGTGGGCAGGGTGGCCATTAAGGACGGGGTACTTAGGCTAGTCGCGCTCGGCGATAACCTAGTCCGCGGCGCCGCCGGCATCACCATACTAACCCTGGAGACCATGAAGGCGTTAAAAATACTCTAGGGTCCATGATTAATTATGTACATTAAATCCGTAAGCACGGCCTGCGCGGTCTCCAATGGGCCGGCCCCCGGCCCAATTATTGTGACGTCACCCAACGTATCGGTATTTATCCTCAATGCGTTCAGGTTCTCATTAACGTGGGCCAGGACGTCGCCCCTATCCAGAGGCACGGGCTTGACGTAGGCCGTGTCCCTATTTGCGAAGGCTATGAGCTTAACAACCCTATCCCCAAAGGCCTTAATGTCGATATTGCGTATGCCCCTGACCTCCATATCCTCGAGCCTGTGCCTCCAGCCGAACACCCTGGAAATTATTACGGCCTTTAGGGCCGCGTCCCAACCATCGATGTCAAGCGATGGATCCGCCTCGGCATAACCCCTCTCCTGGGCCATCCTCAGGGCCTCGTCGAAGCCCACGCCCTCATACATCCTGGTCAGTATGAAGTTCGTTGTGCCGTTTAGTATCCCCATGAAGTAATTAACGCTGGTCCCAGGCAGTAGGTCGAGGATGTTGAATGATGGTGTCCCGGCCATTACCGTGCCCTTAAACCTAACTAATTTATTGTACTTCCTACTGAGCTCCATCAACTCATCGTAGTGGAAGGCTATTGGGCCCTTATTCGTCGTTATCACATGCTTACCACTCCTAATCGCAGTCGATAAGTAAGTAAAGGCGGGCTCACCCCTATCCCTTATGTTCAGGTCCGTGAACTCACAGACGATGTCCGCATCGCTCTCCTCAATTAACCGTGGAACCTCATCAACGTCAATCCTCCTACCCAACAACCTGCCACTGCGCGCCTCCTCAACAATGCCCGGCCCCGGATTTACCACGTGCCCACGCCTCCTATCAACCACCTCACTCACGTAAACCTCCGCATTGAGCACGCCCCTCTTCACCCACAATAACCTAAAGAATGCCTGGCCAACATTCCCAAAACCCACTATTAATACCTTATACCTCCTCATGGGTTGGTGGCCATCTTTATAATTTACTTAAGAATATTACTTTAACCCAATGCCCTATTAATTCAATGGTAATGCTTAAATAACCTAAATAATTGATTGACCTGGGGATTGAAATGGAAACCCAGGCATGAATTCCAAGGCCCTAGGCAAGTACGTCCTAAGGTGCCCAAGGTGCGGCTTTGAGGTTGAGGCCAACCCATACGTAATGAGGTGCCCAAGGTGTGGTGAATTGCTTGATGCGTTATTAATCGCCGATAAGGTCAGGCTAAATTGGGGAAACCTACGCGGCAGGGGTGTGTGGAGGTATAGGGACCTATTGCCCGAGCCCGGCAGCGTCGTCACCATGGGCGAGGGCTCAACACCACTGATTAGGTTGAGGGGTTATGGAAATGCCTACGTCAAGTTCGAGGGCGCCAACCCAACGGGCTCGTTTAAGGACAGGGGCATGACGGTCGGTGCGTCCTTGGCATCATCAATGGGCGT
>DAXY01000048.1:6144-11894 GCA_002506645.1 Vulcanisaeta distributa
AGGGCAGGCCTAGAGTGCGTGGTTGTGCTGCCCAGGGGCGGCGTTGCGAGGGGTAAGTTGGGACAGGCGGTGCTTCATGGCGCCAGGATCGTGGAGGTGCCTGGCACGTTCGACGACGCGCTTGAGTACGTGCTGGAGGCCGTGTTGGGCAATGGCGATGCCAGGGACGCACGCTATTACCCACTCAACTCGATAAACCCGTGGAGGCTGGAGGGCCAGAAGACAATTGCCTATGAAATAGTGGAGGAGGTTGGCGTGCCTGACTACGTATTCGTCCCAGTGGGTAATGGCGGCAACATATACGCCATTTGGAAGGGGTTTAGGGAGTTGATGGAGTTCGGCATCATCGACCGAGTGCCGAGGATGATCGGCGTCCAGGCCTCGGGGGCGGCGCCAATGGTTAGGTACTGGAGGGGCTTGGGCGAGGCCAGGGTTGATAATCCAAGGACTGTGGCTTCGGCCATAAGGATTGGGAAACCCATTAACTGGTTCAGGGCGTATAGGGCGGTTAAGTACAGCGGCGGCTCATTCATCGAGGTCAGCGATGAGGAGATATTAACGGCCCAAAGGGCCCTCGGCAGGGAGGGCGTTGGGGTTGAGCCCGCGAGCGCGGCGTCATTGGCGGGGTATTTAAAGGCGTTGAGGGAGGGATTGGTAAGTAGTGGCGATAAGGCCGTCCTGGTGGCCACGGGCCACGCACTGAAGGACCCAGACATACTCCTGGCGGGCAGTGGCAATGCAATTAGCGTATCATCAATTGATGAATTAAGGTCCTTAATTATTGAGGGCGGCGTGGGGAAGTAATTCAATCAAGGCCGCCACTTAGGTACGGCTTAAATCACTCGGGCGGTATCTCGGCGTAGGTCAGGGCCAACGGTAATCCCTCCCTAACCCTAATGTACGAGGCGATGGCGAACACGGCCAGGCCCACTATGAATATTATTGATGACTCAAGCAATAACTCCAGTGGGCTGCCCGTGATTGATAGGTAGTACTGCGGTTGCGTAAGCCAGTAGTAGGCGAAGATTGATAGGACGGTTAGGTATGTGAGGTCGAGCGTAATTAGTAATCCCCTACCAACCTCGAGCTTTGTTACGCCCCTGGCATGCATTATTAATGCCAGCATCATCGAGGCCATGAACGTGAAGACCAGCAAAACCAACGCGTCCAGGTCTATCGCGTAGAGTAGTGCGGAGCCCAGTGGCGTTAGGATTAGTACGTACATTAGGGCTATCGTAATCACTAGATCGACTAGGTGGGCCACTATGGGTGAGTGCGTCCTCAGGCTCACGTAGGATAGGGCCCTTGGGAATACCCTATCCAGGGAGAAGGCGAGTAGGTACCTCGATATTTGGATTATAACCCCAGTAACAGGCGCTATATACCAAAGAACTGATGAGTAGGCGAGGGCGATGGCAATCGGCGTTCGTATTAGGGCTAGGTCAGCGCCGGGGTTAATGAGTAAGTAGCCATTATCCAGCCCATAGGCGTTCATGTAGCTCGCCCCAATATAGAACCTCAGGCCGAAGACCTTGAGAAATGCCGAAACGAACAACGTGAAGAACAAGCCCCCGAGCACGAACATGCCGATTACCCCGAGCAATGCGGTCAACCTATCCCTCCTAATCTCGCCGCCTATGGTCACTGGGTAATTCGTATAAGCCCAGACGGCGGTCGTGAAGGCGGCCATGCCGAACAACCCATAAAGCCCGCCAGTCACTGAAGCCCTACCGGCCTCATTAACGGCCTTAACATACTCAGTACCGAGCAAGCCCTCTACCACGCCTCGGGGCAGCGACAGTACGTAAATGGCGGATGCGATGAATGTTGCCAGGGCCGCCAGTGATGTTGCGGCGAACATGGTGAGGCCGGCCTTGGACGAGGCCACGTTGATCATGATCAACGCGGTTATCAGTATTATGGCCAGTATGAACTCATTCCTCGGACTAAGCACGGCACTTGCCAGTGGGTTATTCAACGCCTGCATCACGGTGCCCAACTGGGCTATGGCGAAGTAAACGAGGACGGCGTCATAGAGCATCTCGCCAATGACGAAGTTGAACCACGCGGCGAAGCCAATGGGTGGGTTTAGCCTCGAGAAATACACGTAGTCGCCCGCGGTCCTTGGGTACTGCCTGGTTATGTAGTACCACATTAACGCCCCAGGTATGAACATGATCCACGAGATTAATAGGGCTATATAAGCTATGGGCCCTGAGCCGTATAAATAAAGCCCTGCGAGGTAGACGAAGGGCACTATGAGGAAGCCGTTGTAGCCCATGCTCATTAATAATAACCTGAATGGGCCGACCTCCCTAACGAGGCCCGTGCTCTCCCTAGCGAATACACTCATGCCGCAACACCGCCCAGGAAGGCCTCCACGGCATCACCAACCCTAACGCGGTAGCCAAGGTCGTTTAGAGCCTTGGCCAGTGCAATTATTGCGTTGGACATCGCGTTTATGGACGCGGTATAGCCCATGTGCCCAATCCTCAGCACCCTACCCCTCAACGGCCCCCACGAACCCGCCATGAAGACTCCGTACCTCCTCGCAGTCTCTATGACCTTCACATCACTCAGGCCGCTGGGCACGTAGAATGCCGTGACCGTCGGGCTTGAGAAGTCCTCGGACTCGGGGACCAGCCTGAGGTTCATGGCCTCCACGGCCCTAACGACCCCGCGGGCCACGGCAATATGCCTCCTATAGACATTGTCCAGGCCCTCCTCACGAATCATCCTGAGCGACTCGAGTAGGCCGTTGATCAACGGCTCACTGTGGGTGTATGGAAACTCCATCTTCTCCACAACATCCCTCCACAACCTAATGTTTAGGTAAAATCCTTTATAACCAACCTCCTCCATGAACTCCCAAGCCTCGTCACTGACGGCCAATATTGTCAGGCCTGAGGGGAGGTTAAGCGCTTTTTGGCTGCCGCCAATGAGTACGTCGACACCCCACCCAACGTTAATCTCGACACCCCCGATTGAGGACACGGCATCGACAATGAGCAACTTACCCTCGGACTTAACGGCTTTGGCCAATTCCCTAAGGTTGTTGAGTGTACCACTGGGCGTCTCGCAATGGACCATTGTGACAACTCTGGCGTCGCTGGCCTCATTCTTTAGGAATGAGAATACCTTATCTGGGTCGAGGGCCTTCGTGTACTCAACCCTATGCACAATGGGTACTCCACCATATGCCCGCACCAGGTCCGCGAAGGCGTCGCCGAAGACCCCGTTGCTCAGGACCGCGACCTTATCGCCATTCCTGACCAGGTTCGCCACAGCAGCCTCTAGACCGCTCATGGCCTCCCCAACCCACACAATGACATTACCCCTCTTGGCGCCTAGCATCTCCGCAATCATTGACCTAGCCTCGTCATAACGCCTAAAGAAGTCCGGGTCTAGGTCAGGGTTTGTTGTTCGCCTAGCCATGGCGAGCAATATCCTGTGGGGTATTTCCGTGGGCCCCGGCGTCGTTATTAACGTATCCGTAACAAACATCAACCGGCCCAGCTAATGGTAGTTAATATACTTAGTTAAACGTTTAATAATTGGCAAGACAGGCAGGGAGTAATTTGCCAGCCCTTTAGGGATGAGCCCTCATTAATGGTGTGCCTTACGTGGTAATTTACGTAATTACGTAAAGCTTTAAGCTTTAATATACGTGGGCGAGGAGGTTTATGTGGAGAGGAGGAAGGTCACTGTACAGACGATAATGGGTATGAAGGGTAGGCAGAGGATCGCCATGATAACGGCCTATGACTACCCCACGGCAAGGCTCGTGGATCAGGCAGGCGTTGATGGAATATTGGTCGGTGACTCGCTGGGAATGACCGTACTAGGCCTCGAAAATACCCTAGGGGTGACCCTTAGGGACATGGTCATACACGTGGCCGCCGTCGCGAGGGCGAGGCCGAGGGCCCTTTTGATCGCGGACATGCCGTTTATGACCTACGAAACCGGCGTCAGGGATGCCCTGAGGAATGCTTCGAGGCTCATTAGGGCCGGGGCCGAGGCCGTGAAGCCTGAGGGTGGTCAGGAAATATTTGACGTCGTAAATAACCTAACCAAGTTTGGAATACCGGTGATGGGCCACATAGGCCTTAATCCGCAGAGGTTCCTCTCGCTTGGTGGGTTTAGGATGGTTGGTAAGACTGAGGAGCAGGCTAGGAAATTGATTGAGGATGCCAAGGCGCTTGAGGAGGCCGGTGCCTTTGCGGTAGTGATAGAAATGGTGCCGGCGAGCGTGGCCAAGGCGGTTACGGAGAGCGTGAAAATACCGACAATATGCATCGGCGCCGGCCCGCACTGTGATGGCCAAATACTCGTGCTTCACGACGTTCTGGGGCTCACGGAGAAACCGCCGAGCTTCGCCAAGAGGTACGTGGACCTGGCATCGATAATAAGGGATGCGGTGAGTAGGTACGTTAATGAGGTTAGGAGTGGTGAGTACCCAAGCACGGAGTACTATAGGGACAAGTGATTACGCCAGCCTCACATTGGGCCTGGGTCGATGCAGCCACGGCCCAATCACTTAGGCGCTTCCAAACCCTTCAATAACTCCCTGTAATCATTAAGTACGGCCTCCCGCAATTGGTTAATTGAGTAACCCCTAGCGATTGCCGCTATTGACGCGCCGCCGGCGCCGACGCCCTCCTTAACGAAGCCCTCCTCGAAGGCTCTCAACCCCTCATAGGGCATGTCCGCGAAGTCGAGGTTTATGGACGCGATGGGGACCTCGGCAATCTCCCTAACGAGGCCGACCAAATCCGCTGTCTTATCCCTCATTAACCACCTCGTAGTGCCGATGGCCACGTTGCCGAGCACGCCCCTATCAACGTGCTTAATGAATGCGAGCACAGCGGCCATCTGAGTCCCACCGGCCAGGAGGACCCTCACGCCCCGCCTGGCTGCTCCAATGGCTATAGCGCCCATGGCCAATATCACTGGGTCGCCAACCCTCGACACCGCCTCCAGCGGGTCGTCCAGCGGCTCATTAATGCCCGCGTTCCTCAGCGCCTCCCTGACAACGGCCAACTTCAACTCCCTTGGATTGATAGGAGATGCGCTGGACATCCTATACCACGCGTCGTAACCCATGGCAATCAGGAACGCCATGGCCGTGGTCGTCCCGGCGGGTATTGACTCACCAATGACCAAGGCCCTACCCATACTCGCCAGGTTCTCGCCCAGGACAACCCCATTCTCAAGGACCCTATCGGCCACGTCACGGCTGATCGCGGAGCCTGTCCTAATGTCCCTACCGGCCTCGCCCTGCAAATCAATGACGGGTATTTGGGGCCTCACCCTAACGCCGGCGTTAACGACGAGGGCCCCAGCGCCCACCAGCCTAATTGCGGCCCTGGTGATTAATGCCGGCGTTGGCTTACCGTCCGGCGTCATGGGCACCGTGGGTATCACGCGGCATTTACCGAGCAGGAGGTACTCGGCATCGGCGGCTGGTGTGTAATGGGTTAACTCCGGCCTCGCGCCTGCGATTGTTATGCCGGGTATTAGGCTTGTGTCCGTCGTGCCTATGACGAGGATGAAGAGGAAGCCCCTACCCAACTCGCGCAGGTGGCTTGAGAAGTCGCCTAGGTGAGTCGTAACGGCCTCCATACCGAGTTGGGATAAGAATCCTACTTATAAGCATTGACCTCCAGCGCCTTAATCATTAGCCAAAGCACGTAATTGACGGGAGCGTCCACACCAACCTCCCTACCCCTAGCCACTATGGCGCCGTTTAT
>DAXY01000048.1:11987-12278 GCA_002506645.1 Vulcanisaeta distributa
AATACCCAGCCTATTAACGACGCCGACGCCCTCCCTAACCACCTCTTCCGCGAGCGCCCTGGCGCTGGGGTTTTCGAGAATTACCCCATTCCTAGCCCTTAGGATTGCCGTTATTGGGTTAATGGCCGCATTAACGATTACCTTCAACCACCTATAAGGCTCAACATCATCAACCACCCTAACGTTTGCACCGCCCGCCCTGAGGGCGTCGGCGACCTCGCCCACGGAACTCGGCAGTATGAACTCGCCAACGCCCCTGACCTCGGCCACGCCGCCGCTCCTCGTGATGCC
>DAXY01000080.1:0-240 GCA_002506645.1 Vulcanisaeta distributa
GTCCCTGCAGACGCAGGGTATCCTAACGTAACCCACGCCCACGTTAGGCTCGATGGTGGTGAATGGGTAGGGCGCGATCTTAACGTCGATCATTGTCGCCGCTGCGAAGAATGTGGACTTACCAACGTTAGGCTTACCAACAATACCGATCTGAACATGGCTCTGTAAAGGCACGTGAAGGAGGGAACAATACCAATTAATAAATTTAATATTGCATTTTAACCCAACGATTACTTCTGC
>DAXY01000080.1:272-2064 GCA_002506645.1 Vulcanisaeta distributa
GAATTATTCGGTATCAAAACCCTACTGCCATCACTCTTGACGACCTCTGTGAACAAAATCGCAACATCATTGACAATACCATCCTCACCAAGTAAGTTAACATGGTCATGGATCTTAAACGGCCTAGCCAATAACAGGAACAAACCAGCCACTGCCTGCCCAAGGACCTGCTGAACTGCGAATCCAATCACAATACCGAGAAAACCGCCAACAGCAACACCGGCAATACCACCGCCAATCGCACCCGCGATGCCAGCAACTAATGCACCAATACCAATCAGCAGGAATACGTTCCTCATGGCCCTAGCCGTTGGGTGATCATACCTAAACCTCATCGCCCAATAAATAACCTCGGCAAAGGCAGATACTATTAGGTAGCCGAAGGCAAGAGCCAGTAATACATTTACATAAACCTCATACGCCTTAATACTTATATGAAACATAGGTAGTAGGGTCGTTATTACCCAATGAATAACCGCAGCAACGACGACATACACTACTATGTACACCACAAGCTTTGCTATGGCATTGGCATAGTGCCTAGCAACCTCTCTTCGGCCTATCTCAGGTGTAGTAGTTGCCACGTTTTTATTTGCTAAATATCAAGTATTAATAAGCATTACCCTGTGTATATCTACGGGGCAAATTTTTATATATTAGGCATAGAATTACATTAATAGAAAGAATNNTAGGCATTCTCCCAAGCCTCAACAAATTCCCTAGCCATCTTAACGGGGTCCTTAGCTGCCAGTATCCCTGAAATAACCGCCGCGCCCCAGGCGCCCGTGGCCTTAATGGCCGGTATACTCTCGAGGGTTATACCACCTATTGCGTAGACGGGTATGTTCACGGACCTAACAATGCTCCTCAACCCATCAAGCCCAGTTATCCTGTAGTCCGGCCTCGTGGGGCTTGGGAAGACCGAGCCAGCGCCTATGTAATCTGCGCCAGCCCTTTCACCCTGTACAGCCTCATCAACCGTACTCGCACTTGCGCCAATTATTAAGCCACCGAACCTACGCCTAATCTCATTAACGGGGGCATCATCAAGACCCACGTGGACACCATCGGCATCACTAAGTATTGCAATGTCGACCCTATCATCGACTATGAACACCGCGCCATACTCATTACAAAGCCTCCTAATAGCCCTAGCCTCCTCAAGCATAACCCTAATACTACCCTCCTTACGCCTATACTGAACAATCCTAACCCCACCCTCCAAAAAGGCCCTCGCAGCATCCACGTGATTCTTTATCGTATAGCTCGTATCCGTTATCCCATAAATTCCCTTAGGAAGCTTCATACATTGACCTAGCAATTTTAAGCCCTAATAAAGCTAAAATCGCTATTTAGCCACTATATGATTCAATTACCAAGTAACATACGTTATAGCCAAGGAGTCGCTTGCCCTATTGAGTTTCCTAAAGTCCTCCTCACTCAACCTCCAACCAACTGCGCCGGCATTTTCAACGACCTGCGCGGCATTCTTAGCCCCTGGTATTGGCACAACATTATCATGCATTATAAGCCAATTAAGCGCTATTTGTGCTGGCGTCTTACCATACTTATTCGCCAATTCCTTAATTACGGGTACTAATTTCGTGCTTATCTCCCTAAGGTTGTCAGGATAGAAGACTGGTTCGTTCTCCCTTAAGTCACCTCTGGGCCTATTCTCCGGGCTATACTTACCAGTGACTGCGCCCTTCGCCAGTGGGCTCCATGCAATGAGTGTAATACCCTCACGCTGTAGATACGGCAATAATTCCTTCTCAACATCCCTCTCAATTAA
>DAXY01000080.1:2126-5382 GCA_002506645.1 Vulcanisaeta distributa
ATGTACCTAATCACGCCGTCCTCAACCAACCTCTCCATGGCCTTCATGGTCTCGCAAATTGGCACATTATGCCAACATGCCGGCCAATGAAGTTGAAGTAGGTCAATAACATCAATATTGAGTCTCTCCTTGCTTCGTCTCGCTGCCTTAAGTATATCGTCGTACCTATGCCAATCGCCCGGTACCTTGGTAGCTATGACAACGTGCTCCCTAATACCTAACTCCCTAATCACCCTACCCACAAACTCCTCGCTACGTCCACGCCCATAGACGGCTGCCGTATCTATAAAGTTTACGCCGAGCTCAACGGCCTTAGTAATAACCTCCTTGGCGATGCCATACTCATAGGGTCCCCAAACGTCACCGCCGAACTGCCACGTACCAAGCCCAATACGTGAAATCTTGAGGCCAGTCCTGCCGAGACTTATGTACTCCATCAAAGGTGATGGTAAGCTTTCTTCATTTTAAGCATTATCAATAATTGCGTTACTTACTACACGTACCAACGATGTAGTAATGCTTTAGTAAATTGTGCAGTAAATCATGGCGTGTCCATGGGTGGGGCGGAATACATCGTCGTATTGGTCACGGTGCCCAGCAGGGATGTAGGTGTTGAAATGGCGAGGTCGCTTATTAATAATAAGTTGGCAGCATGCGTCAATGTTATCGATGGCTTAAGGAGTATTTACTATTGGGAGGATAGGGTTGAGGAAGGTAATGAGGCATTACTCATAATTAAGTCAAGGAGGGACAGACTCAATGACTTGGTGAGACACATTAAGGAGAGACACCCGTACAAGGTTCCTGAAATTATCGCACTGCCGATAGTAGGTGGTTTCGATGAATACTTGAGGTGGATCGATGAGGCGCTTGATCGAAGTTAGACTTTAACATGAGGTAAATACTTTTAATGCCCTTAGTGCTGTTGATCGCATGCCAAGGGCATTACTGGTGATTTTAGACGGCTGCGCGGATAGGCCGGTTAAGGAGCTTGGTGGGAAGACGCCGTTGGAGGTCGCTGTTAAGCCCACAATTGATAGGTTGGTGGCTGAGGGCTCCTGTGGGCTCATGAACTCCATAGCGCCTGGCATTAGGCCTGGCAGTGATACATCCCACCTCGCGATATTTGGCTACGACCCATACAAGTACTACCCAGGTAGGGGCCCTCTTGAGGCGTTGGGCGCCGGGTTGATGCTTAATCCGGGTGATGTGGCGTTTAGGACTAACGTGGCCACGGTCAACGAGGACTTGGTCGTCATTGATAGGAGGGGTGGTAGGTACATAGACCCTGCCGATGTTAGGGAGATAGAAAATATAATTAATAACGAGGTCCTACCAATATTGAGGAATAAGTATGGCATTGACGCAGTCTATAAGCAAACGGTCGAGCACAGGGGGGTGCTCGTCCTTAGAGGCGGCGCATCTCCACATGTAAGTGATACCGATCCACACGTGACTGGCGTTAGGGTCTCTGAGGCTAGGGCATTAAGTGATGATGCTAAGGCCACGGCCAATTACATCAACGACTTCACCAGGTTGGTCCATGAGAAGTTGAGCAAGGCCGAATTCAACGAGAAGAGGAGAAGGGAGGGTAAGGCCCCAATAAACATGGTCCTGCTCAGGGGCGCCGGCTCAATGAGGAGTTTCGAACCCCTGGGTTCTAGGTATAGGATTAGGCCGGCGATAATTGCCGGCGTCGCGTTGATTAGGGGTATTGGCAGGGCATTGGGTATGGACGTTATTAATGTCGATAATTACATTGGGTCTAAGGATGATGACTTCACGGCCGCGTTCCAGGCAGCTGCGAAGGCGTTGAGCGATCACGACTTCGTGTTCGTCCACGTGAAGCCCACGGACTCCATGTCCCATGATGGTGACGCCAGGGGTAAGTCAATGATCATCGAGAGGGTTGATGCCGGCATTAGGAGGTTCCTTGAGGAGGCGCCGAGTGACACGTACATATTCATAACCTGTGACCACGCAACCCCAGTGACCGTTAAGGAGCACACGGGCGACCCAGTGCCGTTCCTGGCCTGGGGCCCCGACGTCATGAGGGATGATGTGTCCCAATTCAGTGAGAGGGCCTGTGCCAAGGGGTTTTGGGGTAGGATTCTCGGTCTTGATGTCATGAATATAATAACCAATTACCTGGGGACCCTCGAGAAGTTCGGTGAGTAATTACTCAAAGTCCTCGAGGGACCTAGCCATTATGTAGGCATCCTCACCGTCGTGGTAGTAACCCTTTATTAAGTCGACGATCTCATAATTCAACTTCTTATAGAGGTTTATGGCGGGTGTGTTGGATACCCTGACCTCTAGGTAGACCTCCTCAGCACCGTAGAAGCGCTTCATGGCCCTCATGCCCCTGATCATCATGTTATAGGCAATGCCCAACCTCCTCGTCTCGGGTAGTACGCCTATCGATATCACGTGCCCCTTCCTACTCGGCTTACCCTTCCAGATATAGCTCCAGCCGAACTCGACCCTATTCATCATGTAGCCAACGACTTTCCCATCAATCTCAGCCACTATGAATGCCTTCGGAAAGCTCCTGTAATGCTCCACGAAGAAGAACTCCGGGTAGTTCTCGGGTAGGACCATCCTATTTATTGCAACGACTGCGTTCAAGTCCGTTATCTCGAATTCCCTAAGTACAAATACTCTACCGTTCTTACCCCTTATATACTCCCGACCACTTAACTTAGTCGTGATATCCTGTACCTCCTCCCCCATTGAAATCCTAAATCATTGAGACTTAAGACTTAATACATTTTACCTCATGGAGTGATCACTTATCAAGTACGTACGCCGGAATAATTACCAATATTATGAGGCCTAATACATATAGGGCTGCCGTGAATGACCTGTAGGAGAGACTTAAGAGACCCAATTGGGGTATTACGAAGATGACCATACCAACCACATTGTCATAGGGCACTGCGTATGGGTCTGGCGCTGGGTTTGCATCGCCTTTAAATACGTATGTACACCCCTGCGTATTGTCAATGGCTATTACCCTATGCACTATGTAGTCGTTAAATTCCGGCGAGTAGTAAATCGCCACGTGACCAAGTAGTGAGTTGCAGGTATGTGGCGGCGGCACCATTATGACTAAATCACCAACCTCGAGTGTTGGTTCCATGGAGTACGAACTAACCACGGCCCACGGTATTACGAACATCGAGGCAATAATAAGGGTGATCAGCACCGCATGTCCTAGACCCATCGAGCTCATAAAGCTCCTCAATACTTAATT
>DAXY01000080.1:5407-6068 GCA_002506645.1 Vulcanisaeta distributa
AGTCGCCGATGAGCAGCCAACAACAGAGGGGAGGAGTGCCAGTAATGGTTCTTAAGGAGGGTGCGCAAAGGACAACTGGTGCTGATGCGAGGAGGAGCAATATAATGGCCGCTAAGGTCATTGCGGAGATACTATCAACGAGCCTGGGGCCTAGGGGCATGGATAAGATGCTCATTGATGCCTTCGGCGATGTCACGATAACGGGTGATGGAGCCGCAATACTTAAGGAGATGGAGGTCCAGCACCCAGCGGCTAAGCTACTAATTGAGGTTGCTAAGGCCCAGGATGCGGAGGTCGGTGATGGAACAACAACAGCCGTAGTCCTCGCTGGTAGATTGCTGGAGCTAGCGGAGGAGCTCCTCGACGAGGGTATTCACCCGACAATAATCATTGATGGTTATAAGAAGGCAATGGACTACGCAATACAGGTCGCTAATGAGATTGCCCAGCCAATAAACGTTGATGATAAGAACCAACTAGCCCTAGTGGCGATGAACTCGCTGAGTAGTAAGATAGTTGCTGAGGCCAGGGATTACCTGGCAAAGATTGCGGTTGATGCGTCCGCCATAGCCGTTGAGAAGGTCGGCGGCAAATACAACCTCGACCTGGATTGGATCAAGATAGAGAAGAAGAAGGGGCAGTCACTCTTTGAGACTCAGTT
>DAXY01000080.1:6088-8959 GCA_002506645.1 Vulcanisaeta distributa
GTTAATGCCAAGATAGCCGTTTTAGACGCACCCCTCGAGATTGAGAAGCCCGAGTGGACTACGAAGATCTCGGTATCATCACCGCAGCAAATCAAGGCATTCCTCGAGGAGGAGTCCAACATACTCAAGTCATACGTTGATAAGCTGGCTGAAGTTGGCGCAAACGTCGTCATAACGCAGAAGGGCATTGATGAGGTTGCCCAGCATTACCTCGCTAAGAAGGGAATCATGGCGGTCAGGAGGGTCAAGAGGAGCGATATTGAGAAGCTGGCCAAGGCCACCGGCGCTAAGATAGTCACGAGTATTAAGGATATGAGGCCCGAGGACCTCGGCACCGCCGGCCTCGTTGAGGAGAGGAAGGTTGGTGAGGAGAAGATGGTGTTCGTTGAGCAGTGCCCGAACCCGAGGGCTGTCACAATACTGCTCAGGGGCGCCGCAGATAGGATACTCGATGAGGCGGAGAGGTCGATGCAAGACGCGCTTCACGTGATCAGGGACCTATATAGGGAGCCCAAGATAGTGCCGGGCGGTGGTGCATTCGAGATGGAGATTGCAAGGAGGCTCAGGGATTGGGGTAGGAAGCTACCTGGCAAGGAGCAGTTGGCCGTGCTAAAGTTCGCAGAGGCCCTTGAGTACGTACCAACGATATTGGCCCTAACGGCAGGCCTAGACCCCGTGGATGCGATTGCTGAGTTGAGGAAGAGGCATGATGCTGGCGAGGTTGACGCTGGTGTGGATGTCTTGAGTGGTAAGATTGAAAATATGATGAAGATAAATGTCGCTGACCCATTCCTGGTCAAGACCAATGTCATTAGGAGCGCGGCTGAGGCGGCGATAATGATACTTAGGATTGACGATATAGTGGCCGCGGCCCAAACTAAGACAAGCGGCACTGGTAAGTCAAAGTCCGAGAGCAGTAGTGAGGAGAGCGAGTCGAAATCATCATCTGAGTAATAAAGTTTTGCGTTAATAAAGTTAGATTTTTAAATAATTTCATTTCCGTATCCATAATGTCATCATCAAACCAGGTCTCAAGCCCAATCCTTAAGGAGGATGCGTTGGCCGGCATCCTAAATACGATCAATGACCTAATTAAGGGCAGGCTGACGTACCCGCCCAGAATAACTAAGTATGAACTGGCCAGGATTATCGCCGCCAGGGCGAAGCAGCTGGCCATGGGCGCCCAACCACTGGTTAATCCTCAGGAGGTTGGTTCCTACGACCCGATAGACATCGCCATGGAGGAGGTTCGTAGGGGGTTGCTACCATTCATTGTGGTTAGGACCTTGCCCAACGGGAAGCACGTAAGGATTAGGCTTAAGGACCTGCTTAATTTAAGTAAGGAGTTCGATGTGAAGATTTAGTGATTAGACCTTAACTAACTCAAGCTTCCCATTATCAATTCTAATCTCCACCGCATCGCCAACATCTAGCTTGGGACCGAGCGCCTCCGCCTCATCCTCATTAAGCCAAATCAGCAGTCTCGGTATTGGGACTTTGCCACTCATTAATGGCCCAACCATGGGCATTGACCTGAGTAATTGCTGAACTAGCGGCATTACGTCCCTCATCATTTGCGATGCCTCGTCAGTGCCAGTAATGACGGGGCCTGGCGTTTCCCTCTCCTCGACTATCTGTATTGCTATCATTCTGCCTCCCGTTGGGTCATTAACCAACGTCTTACTCACCACGTAACCCCTTATCGTTATCATCCATATTAACCCGCGTCATGCGTTTAAAAAACTTATTATGCCTTCGATGCGGTGTATTTGGTGGGGTTGAAATACGATCATCTCTATCCGCATAAGGGAAATCGAAAGATTTAAAAAATATAACAAATAGAAAATAATGTGGGTAGTGATATTCAAAGAGTAATAAATGAAGTTAGGTCATATGCTGAGGAGATAATTTCAAGTAGCCCTGACCAGATAAGGGCTGTTTATGTAATGGATAAGGAGGGTACCGTGATAACGTACGTTACAAACGCCGTCTTGATTAACGCCGGTGATACCTTCTTCGCCGCCCCAAGGTTCATATCATCGTTAAAGGGGTTAGTATCAACATTACCAATTGGTGGCGTGGATTACGTGCTAATGCAGGGCATTGATGGGATTATTCAATTAATGAGTATTAAGGATGCCGGATACTTAATGGTCATAGTAAACTCCGAGGCGTCGATAGGTCTGACCCGGATAATTCTTGAGAGGTATACCGATAGGCTGTATGAACTATTGAGGAAATTACTACGTATTAGTGAGGAGATTATTGAGGTTATTAATGTAGAGGTTACGCCAAAGGATATTGAGGATGTTATTAATTTCATAAGGAGTAAGGCAGTCATGTGAGGTGAAGGTCAATGCCAATAAAGACGATAAAGATCGTAATAGCCGGGCCGTATGGCGCTGGAAAATCAACATTTGTCAAGACGCTGAGTGAGGTACTACCCATTGAGACCGATGTGCCACTATCGAGGGGTGGGGTTGATGGTAAGCGAACAACCACGGTGGCCTTTGATTACGGCCGCATGAAGGTGAGGGATGACTTAATCGTACATTTATTCGGCATTCCTGGCCAGGAGAGGTTCAGCTTCATGTGGAAGATAATCGCCAGGGGGATGCATGGTTACTTATTCATAGTCGATAGCTCAAGTGAGGAGAGGGTTAAGGAGGCCCTCGGCATGTATAACTTCTTTAGGGAGAACTTCCAATCAACGCCCCACGTTGTTGCTGCGAACAAGCAGGACATGCCGACTGCCGTGGACATACCCACTATAAAGGCTATATTGGGGATACCCTATGAGGTTAAGGTCATGCCATTAATAGCGACTAATAGGAGTAGCGCACTGTTTGTTCTTGTAACGCTGCTTGAGGA
>DAXY01000080.1:9026-9913 GCA_002506645.1 Vulcanisaeta distributa
GCCTTATAATCTCTCAAGCACTATCTCGATGGCGGCCACGGACCTCTCCTTACCTCCCTGCCCAGTCACCTTGTCCGTAAGTAGCCTTATATCGCTTATCTTCACTTGGTTTGGTAGGAACCTGTCCCTTATCATTACCGCCGTTGAGACCGCCCTAGCTATTGCGCCGCCCCTGGCCTTTAGTATTACCTTCTTAGCCCCTGCGTTGAAGCTCATTACCGTGGCTATTACATAGCTTGTGGTTGGTTTTTTACCAACCAGTATTGTGGTTTCCTGCTGTGGCGTGCTCATGCCCTTTCGCCATGCTCGGTACCCCCCAACCCTTTAAAAGCTTAATCCTAGTCACTTAATCGAGAGTTTAATGGGGTAGCCCCCATTCAATTTACCAAGGATCTCGGCACCGTTAATCACGTAACCAATCACGTTAACCTGCTCGCCTAGGTCCACATTGCCCAGGGCAATGACCAAGCTCCTCTTCTTAACCCAATAACCAACCTCATAGGTCCTCAGGCTCGTCCTCCTACCCTCACTGACCAAACCCAGGTCCAGTGGTATTATTATGACTTGGCTATACCTTATTGCGTTGGCCCTTGTTGGTAACGACTTTCCTAACCTGGCATATGTTAATGGCGAGATTGCCGGCTCCAGCCTAATTACCACATTCCCGAGATCCCTAACCTCGAGGATTAACTCACTTTCCATAGTACTATGCACCTTATAATCCCGCCACAAGAAGCGCAATCTCCTTATAAACCTTATTGCTAAGTAAATCATGTGAGCTGTCAAGGGTGTAGGGTTGGCGAGATAAAGAGCGAAGATGATGTGGTAAGGGAGGGGCGTAAATTCATTTCATGCATATTGAGCACCCTGAACCTCAAGTTCCTGGC
>DAXY01000080.1:9943-15760 GCA_002506645.1 Vulcanisaeta distributa
CACCTTAAGGGCGTTCTCGATCAAGTACTGAACTGCATAAATGAGTCCTCTAACTCGCTGCCCGATGCGTTAAGGGATTACCTAAGGCCGAGGGTTAAGTCATTCGATGATACTTACGTAATAATGTTTAATAATGAGTTCATCACGATAAAGGCGATCTGGTGATTGGCCATGATTGATGAGGGCAAGTACAAGCTTAATTACGTATATGCGGAGGACTTCGGCACGGGATACTTCAAGTACGGGCCAATAACCCTGAGGGATAGGCCATACATGATGCAGAGCCGTGGATTGTTCCTAAGGGATTTACCCGAGAGCATTAAGTTGCTCGTCCCAAAGGAAGTTCTTGATAGGGGGGTCGTCGTTGGAGACGACATACCCAAGTACCTAAGCTCAATTAGGGATGCCATTAGGAACCTGCGCTACCCACTTAAGGATGGCGTCATTGGGAAGGAGGATGAGGACGCGTGGAAGATAGTCAGGGAACTCGCGAGGTATGGATTCTCGCAATTCCTCCCGGACTTCATTAGGAGGTCTGATTTTAGGGGGTTCTTCCTTGTGGTTGCGTTGTCGGCGCTGGCGCCCGACTACATGAGGGATAGGATGATAGACATACATAGGGAGGTTGATGAGGAGTTTGGCGGTAAATTGATCCAGGCCGTGACTGTGATAGACCAGCCCTTTGCCGTAGCCATTGCCGAGAAGGCGGTTACATGCACGGTCATTGAGGCTGGGCACGGTAACATACAGCTCGTGCCAATAAGCTATGGGCCAATCAGGGAGGGCATTGTGGCGCTGAATAGGGGTGGTGCGGAGGCAAATGCGGTGACTAGGGAGGTCCTTAAGGACTCGGGCTATGGAGACTTGGCCAAGGATGACTACGTGGTTGAGGTTGTGAAGAGGGCCGTGGGCCTAGTACCGAAGAACCTGGACGAAGCCATTAAGAAAGCTAGGGAGAGCCCCGACAGATTCGCGGTTAAGGTTAGGGTCAACCCACTGGTTGAGGTTGAGTTGAGGGATACTGCGTGGATGAGGTTCCTAATTGGCGAGGTGGTCTTCAACCCAAGGCATGATGTGTTCACGAGCTACATACAGCAGGGCAGGCTAGTCATTGAGGATGCCACGGTAGGCGACATGGTGTTCTATGGGGAGATGGACATCGCCGAGGCCCTAATAACGAGCATTAGGAAGGTCCCCGTGGAGATTCAGGACAAGATAATGAGCACAATAATACTGAGCGGCGGCGCATTTAATTGGTCAGTGCCGCCGGGCCTCGATGACGTGGCCGTCAACAGCGTGGATAAAGTTAGGCTCATGGTTTCCGAGAGACTCCCTGACCTGGCCAATAGGTTGAGTATTAACATGGTTAAGGACCCTCAGTTCAGCGTTTGGAAGGGGTCCATAATCTATGGCTACGCGCTGCCCAGTAATGTGAAGTGGAATGAGAGGACTAGGGAGGGTTGGTACTACTTCCATCAGTAGGGTGTTAATTCCAACCTTATGATTCAATTAGGTTAAAAAGCGAGTTATTAAGCAACAATATGTAGATATAATGAGTATTGAGGTCGTGAGGAAGATCCTTGAGGAGTGGCTGGTACAGAGGGGTTTCAGGATAGTGGATAAGCTGAGCGATAGGGAGGTGGTGCTCATGGAGGGTAATAACACGGTTTACCTGAGGATATCCACCGAGGAATTCCCCACGGAGTCCTACATAATTGATGAGCTCAGTAACGTGATGAGGAATAGGTTCAACTACAACAAGGCATACATAGCCTTCCCACAGAGCGCCAGGGGTTTAATAAACGGTAAGTTATTTAGGAGCAACAGGGTCGGCGTCTACATTTATGACCTATCATCAGCAGACCCGGAGAGGGCCGTGGAGGAGTTGGTGCCGAGCATACCAATACAGTTACAACAGGGCATTGACGATGACATTAGGAGGAGGATTGATGGCCTCGAGAGCGGGCTCAATGACATTAGAAACGCGTTATTGAGTATAAACCCGCAATCACTGGCGAGGGACATAAGTGAGTTGAGGAGTAGGTTGGCAAGGGTTGAGCAGTTAATTAGTGAGTTGACTGAACGTGTCAATAGGCTCGAAAGCCTGAGACCCCAGGCACAGGGGAACGCTGCTCAGGTAGTTACGCAGATGGGGCCGGCGGGCAATGAGGGTGAGTTACCTGACTTCATCAGTAATAACCCATGGGTCGAGGTATTAAGGAGGAGGGGTGGTGAGGGTGAGTGAGCTCGACGAATTAATAATTAAGTTCCTTAGGGAGAGGCTTGGGCAGGATGCCGAGTTGGCCATTAAACTTTACATGGCCTATAAGGAGGGTGGCAGGAGGGGCGTTATCAAGGTGATTAATGAGGAGTTAAGCAAGGTAGGCGTTGAGGTGAGTGAGGGTGAAGGCCAGGATAAATGAATTAGTCATTAGGGATTTCAGGGGGTTCAGGGGCGAGCATAGGGTAGTGTTTAATGAGGGGATTAACATTGTGCATGGGCCAGTTGGTTCTGGGAAGACGAGTATTGCCCAGGCAATTGAGTACGCACTCTACGGCACGCAATTGGAGGTTAAGGAGAGGGTTTCAAGGCTTGCCGATTTAATTAATGAGGACTCGAACTCATCACTCGTAAAGCTATCATTAACTAACGGCATTGAGGTAACTAGGGAACTCAGAAGAAGCGGTGAAACGGCTGTGGAGAGCTCGAGCGCCGTGATCGATGGTGTTAGGTATAAAGGTGATGATGTTTACTCGAAGATTGTGGAGTCCCTGGGCATTGATGATGATGACTTCGAGAGGTTCGTACTGGTCACCCACAGAACCCTCGAGGCCCTGGTCTACGGCAGTGTTTCGAAGAGGAGCATATTCATTGATAGGTTATTCGGGCTTGAGGTGCTCGATAACATAAATAAGTCGTTACCAATGACAAAACTTGAGGAGTTAATCAATGGGCTTAGGCAGAGGTTGGCGAGTATTAAGGAGCTCCCCGAAATAATCACTAAGTACGGATCCGTCGAGAAGGCTCGGGATAAGGTTAGGGAGCTTAGGGAGGAGATTGATAAGTTGAGGAGGGAGGAGGAGGAATTGAGCAAAGCCTACAATGACCTACTGAGGAAGAGGGAGGAATTGCTAAAGAACTTCAAAGGCGTTGAGGAGGTGTATAGCAATTACGTAGCGACTAGGCTTAGGAGGGAGGGCCTGGAGCAAGAGCTTGAGAGGGCCGGTGTTAGGGAGGTTAATGAGACGAGCATTAGGCTCAGGCTTGAGAGACTCAGGGACTCACTGGTTGAGAAGCTTGAGGAATTCGCAATGATTAAGGAGGCTGATGAGGTCGGTAAGTTGGTTATTACGAATGATAACCTGGCCGATGCCGCCGAGAGCATTTACAAGGCCTTTGAGGGACTCACCAAGCTCAAGGATAGGCTGATGGAGGATAGGGAGTACCTAAACCATGTTCATAATGACCTGGAGATACAGTCGGAATCCCTAAAGGCATCGCTCAGGGAGTTGGAATCGAGGATATCCCAGGAGGAGCCGAGGGTCAGGGAGTATAGGGAATTGGTTAGTAAGTACGGAGAGCCCAGCAAGGTTAGGAGGGACATTGAGGAGCTTAGGAATAAACTCGACAGGCTCAACGCCGAGGAGGGCTTTAGGACATCGTTGCTCAACATCCTCCAGTACGTGCTGAATAACCGCGAGGAACGATGCCCAGTGTGCGGTAAACCCCTTAGCGAGGAGGACTATGAAAGCATTAAGAGGAGGATTGAGGAATTGTCCAGGGGGCGCAGCAGCGAGATTGAGGAGTTGAGAAATAGGCTTGGCGAGCTTGAGAGGGTGTTAACGAGCATGGAGGCGTTGCTGCCCATAGTCAATGATTATGAGGCAACAATCGATCGAGCGAGGGATGTTAGGTCGAGGTTCGAAGCCGTCATGACGAGGCTGGAGACCATTGAAAGGTCTATTAGGGATATTGATAAGAGGTTGCAAGTCCTCACGAGGTTTATCGATGAGTTCAGGGCTGAGATTGACGAGGTCGATAGGGCACTATCATACCTCAGGAAGTATAGGGAGCTTGAGTCATTGAGGAGGCAGGAGGAGGACCTTAGGCAGCAGCTTAGTGGGCTTGGTATTGACGTTAGGGCCGTGACGAGCATGGAGGATCAGATTAGGTACCTCGATGAGAGACTTACCCAGGTTAGGGCTAGGTTAAGTGATGACTCGGCAGAACTCAGTAGGTTGGAGCTTGCGCTGTCTAGCCTTGGTCTCGATAGGGAGGATCCATCGGTACTTAGGAAGAGGCTAGATTTCCTCGAGAACTTCTACAATAGCCTGGTTAGGATTAGGGCCGGGATTAGGGAGGTTCAGGCGAGGGTTAGGGATGAGATGATTAAGATGGTTAGGGATAACGTGGGTTCAATATTCAAATTGCTATACCCATACAACGACCTTAGTGGTGCGGGTATTGAGGTTACGGTTAGGGATAGAGGTGTCGTGGGCGTTGTTAGCGAGTACACGCTCTACGCCATTAGGCCTGGCGGTAGAAAGGTAGCAATATCGAGGCTCAGCGATGGGCAGAGGCTCACGATAGCCCTATCATTCCTACTCAGCGTCTATAGGGCTACAAAGCACAACATAGACTTCCTCCTAATGGACGAACCAATACCTTATGTGGACGCCAACATTAGGAGGGCCTTCGCGTCATTGCTTGCCAGGTTCGTAAGCGAGGGCTTGGTCGGTCAGGTAATAATTACGACACAATCGGAGGACCTGGTTAATGACATAGTAAGCGCCGCCAAGGAGGCCGGTGTTAAGTACGGCATCATCAGGCTAGTTAAGGAGGGTAGTGAGAGGAGGATTGTGCAGGGCGCCGGTTAATTAAACCCGTAAGTAATTAGCTTTATTAAGGTCGCCAGGCCTAACCAACTGATGGAGGGGATATTCGTAGCCCTGGCGATACCCTTTAAAAACGGTAGGTTGGATGGGGAATCCCTCGCTAGGCACGTTGACTCACTCACTAAGGCAGGGGTCGACGGCTTCTACCCCTTCGGCACGACGAGCCAGGGCCCATACCTAACGCTTGAGGAGAGGAGGGAGGCCCTAGAAATCATTGCCAGGAATACGAATAAGCAATTGATGGTTCACGTATTCTCATTCAATTGGCAGGACGTTGTGGAGACGGTGAGGTTGGCCGAGAGGTACGGCGCCGTAGCCATCTCGTCAATACCGCCCATTTACTATAGGCCGGACTACGATACGTTGAGGAGGTATTACGAGAAGTTATCCCAATTAACGAAGCTGCCAATATTTATATACAACATACCGCAGAACACGGGCTTCAACGTCACGCCAGACCTAGTGGCTAGGCTACTGAATGATGGTGTTAGGATAGCCGGCGTTAAGGACAGTACGGGGGACTTAACGCAGATAATGGGCCACGTGAGGCTCGGCATAACGGTACTCAATGGCGCGGATTCCACAATACTCCCAGCGCTGTTGGTGGGCGCCAAGGGCTGCATATCGGCCATGGCAAACGTACTGCCTGAGGTCATGAGGGAAATGTTCAACGACTTCAGGGCAGGCAGGCTCCAGTCGGCCATGGAGAAGCAGGACTTAATAGCCAGGGTTAGGGAATTGATTAAGGAGTACCCAGGCGTTGATGGGTATTACAAGCTAGTCCACCTGCTACGTTACGACTTCGGCACGGTTAAGGAACCATACCTAAGACCGCTAAGTGAGGTTGAGATACAGAGGCTTAGGGATGGCTTAATAAGGCTAGGCCTTAAGCCCAGGGCATGAGGTCTTGTTTAGGCATTC
>DAXY01000080.1:15832-16153 GCA_002506645.1 Vulcanisaeta distributa
GTGGGTGCCTTAGCCATTTCCATCATTACCGTGATCATGCTCATAACTAATACGTCAGCCCAACCAATAAGTCCCAGGCCAATCCTAACGATTAGCGCCAGCACGTACCAGATCAATTACTACAACGTAACGGGCATAAGGAAGCCAACACTCATAGTGCATGGATACCTAGTCAATAACCCAATCCCACTAACCGTCAGCCTATTCGCCCTCGGCGAAGGACGCATCTACACGGTCGGTTATTACCACGGGGTTGGTTCAATAGACATAAGCCTAACGGCAAGGCCAATAATAGACATAGCTAGGGAGGTGATGAGGACC
>DAXY01000080.1:16179-17187 GCA_002506645.1 Vulcanisaeta distributa
GCGTTCATTACCTACTTCAACAAATCCACAAACGAGACCCGGACCGTGGTAGTGGCAATTCCATACGACCCTACCTGGATAATAAGCAATGCGTCAATAGTCATAAACCTAAGCATAGACTTCTCCAGGGTAACTCCAGCGAAGGTCGTTAATAGCAACCGCACTACAAGCCCCGCATCGGCGGCGGAAAGCCCATCCACGGATCCCTACGGCTTCGTGGGGCCATATAACTGCCTCGGAAGTGGCAATGCCCTGAACGCCGCCCCACCATCTACTTACGCCGGTACGGGGATTGTTTATTGGGAGCCACGCGCATGTGCGGGATTCAACGGCTCAATACCCATACTGTGGATTGCCTGGGGTAGGGATGCGTGGAGTAACAACATCGGTGGCGAGATAGTACTTAGTATGGGTGGTTATGCCCAAAAGGGCTCTGGGCTTTACGGCGTTGCCAATGTGCCCGGCTCCGGGCTTGAGGTTGTTGGGCCAACGCTACAGTTCTCAAGTAATTTACCTATTTATGGAGGTTATAGTGGCTATAACTATGTTGATAATGTCTATGTGTATTTCGCCTTTTCATCAAGCCCCTCATTATCGTACTCATACCCAAACCTTTATTACTACGTTAACAATGGCCCGGGCCTCCTTTATTTAGGCATTAATGGTACCCTGGCCTCAATACAGTTCGAGGGATACTACGTCGATGAGAACGGCTATACTTACCCACTTGATGAGTACGCTAATGTTACGGCAGTGATCAATTTGCTACCGGGTGAGGTACGTAATAATGTGCTGTGGGTGTGGCCGGGCATTGACCTTAGTAATGGCATCATAAGTTTCATAATGAGCCAAACAGCGCCTAAATTTGGCTTAATCAGTCCAAGTTATGTTTATGACTATGCCTTTATTTCGAGGGATAGCAACGGCAATTATCACTACAGTGGATTATGTACATCAAGTCCAAGCATAACATGCACCTCATCAGGTTGTTACTTTTCACTAAGTGTT
>DAXY01000080.1:17380-17970 GCA_002506645.1 Vulcanisaeta distributa
GGCTCGGCTTACTACGTGGCATTTTACGGAACACCCATAGAGTATAGCTACGGCTCCGTGAGTAGCGAGGCGTTTCCCGTGGGTATAATCATAAATTCAACCCAGCCCTACTTAGGAAACATTTATTGCAATAAGTAGGGCAAATTTATCTTCAATTTCCAGCGACATACACATATATACTAGCATAAAATAGTCTAAATCCGATGGTTGCGGGGCAAAGGTTAGCGCTCATGACAATGGCCACCCTCGTAATAGCCATGGCCTCAGTAGTACTCTCCGCACTGGGTGTAGCAACCCTTCAGCCAAGCCCTGTACAGGTGATTAGGGTTGATACAGGCATGATAACGTACTACAACTCACCACCAATAAGGGGTGTGATCCCTGGCGTGGTGATTAGGACTTACCTCGTTAATGGGTCCTCGGTGACGCCCGTAAACGCCCTTGTTAGCGTCTACGCGAACCTGCCAAACGGAGTAATGCCGCTTGCCCATGCCTATGGTAGTTCAGTTAGTATACCATTTAACAGTACTAACTGGATCTATGCCGTGAATAGATGGCTTGAGACTGGCATGCCGGTGAATAGTTATAAT
>DAXY01000078.1:0-850 GCA_002506645.1 Vulcanisaeta distributa
AGGCTCCTGCCCGTGTATACGTCTATTGCCGTCCACTTACCGACCGGCGTATCCACGACCAGCGGCGTTCCCTCAAAGGGCTTTGGAAGCCTTGATGGCGGCACGACTATGAGTAGGTCGTACTTATACTTCTCGCCGTTAGCCAGTATAACCACCCTCTCCTTATCATCGACCCTGTCAGGCTTTGCACCACCAACGTACTTAATACCCTTCCTCGCGTAGGTCTCCTCAGTTATTTTGATGGCCTCAGGCCCTAGCGGCTGTATTGGCTTTTCGAATGGGTGTATGAGCGTTATATCGACCCTATCCCTAATACCCCTCTTCCTAAAGACCGTGTCTAGCTGGGCTGCTATCTCGAAGGGATAGACGCCGCACCTGTATAGGGGCTCTGGCGTGAATATAACAACCTTACCGCCGCTGAAGGACTTAAGCGCTTCCTTAAGCTTAAGTGCCCCATCCATCGTGAAATTGTGATAGCCAACGCCTAAGTTGTATGATTGAAAGTCAAAACTAGTTCCTAGGCTCGCCAGTAAGTAGTCATAATTGAACCTGCCCTGGTCCGTCTCCACGACCCTATTGTCCGGGTCCACCTTAGTCACATTGGCCTTGACTATCTTAACGCCCCTCCTCTCGAGCATTGATAGCGGCAGCTGGGCCTTACTAGGCTCAATATCGCCAAGCGCTATGTTCACGAGTAGTGGTGGCAATAGATAGTACTCCGTATCGCTTATCAGCGTTATCTCAACATCAGCCCTGCCCCTAACCCTCTCGGCTATTCTTTTAGCAGCAACAACACCACCGACACCACCGCCGAGAATGAGGACCTTCTTAGGCACGCATCCTAAGGCGA
>DAXY01000078.1:955-1990 GCA_002506645.1 Vulcanisaeta distributa
GAGAGATTGAGGGGTAGACCACGTGATGAGGGATCAACAGACCGATGAGGGGGAGTGAGGATGGAGGTGAAGACTGATTATGCTGTGTTAGAAGCATTTTTAAGCGCCATAAGGCCCATTAAACTGTCTCATGAGCTTGAGGACCTTGCTCACGATATCGATTAGGAACCTTGGGAGTAGGAGGACGAGGGCGATATTGACCATGCTCGCGATAATATACAGCGTCGCCTTAATGATAACCCTGGAGACGATGACCTACGGCTTTAAGGTCGCGATCACGAGCGAGGTCGAGAACATACTGCCCACTGACCTAATGGTCTATTCGCAAAGCATCTCAATACCGGAGGAGGTGGCTCAGATCATTGCCAAGCTCCCCCACGTCTCCTACGTTGTCCCGGCAATAATAATTAGTACGGCGCAGGTCAATGGGCATGCCGTCACGCTAATTGGCATACCGAGCCAGTACCTCACGTACTTCGAGGTCCACATGGTGAGCGGTTCGTTGCCCATGAGCGATGGTGAGGCGATTATACAGGATACCCTGGCCCAGAGGGATAATATAAGCATTGGCGATACGGTATATGTCCAGGTGTTAACGGGGATTCAGGGAGGTTCCGAGATAGTTCCCCTTAAGGTCACGGGTACCTTCAGCAGCATACTTGGTGGTTTTCTAGGCTTTCAATTAAACATGATCGTGACTCCAATAAGCACCCTACAAAACGACCTCGGTGATGAGGGGTTCATCAACGCAATATTCATAAAATTATCCCAGGAGAACCCGGCGTACTTAAATCAGCTGGCTACGGCATTGAGTAAGTACTTCCCAAATGCCGACGTTTATGAGCAGAAGTCGGTCCTCAGTTCGATATCCAACGCTCTATCGATGGTTAACCTATTCTTCATAGTGATAATTGCACTGAGCCTAATAGTCACCGGGCTCAGTGTTGCTAATACGGCCATAATGAATGTTAGGGAGAGGACTAGGGAGATAGGCATCTTAAAGGCGTTGGGTGCGTCCAACGGCCAAGTCATGTT
>DAXY01000078.1:2099-3814 GCA_002506645.1 Vulcanisaeta distributa
TATATGCATATTCGTTAATCATAGCCATTGCGACCTCGGTAATTGCCTCAATACCATCACTGATTTCAATAACCAGAATCAGGCCAATGGAGGTGCTTAGGATTGAGTAATGGCTTAGGGGATTAGGTCAAGGCCCTCGGTAATCCTAAAATCAACCCTGTACTTAACGCCTAAATCCTCAGACTCAATCAACTGCCCAAAGAGTCTCTGCGGTGATGCGTCCGTGACCCTAACCCTCACGAAGGCCCCAATGTCGGCCTTACCCACGGCTATTGGCTTGTAATTATATGAACGGACGACGTAGTTCACGCCCTTAAAATCGACCTCACTTACGATACCCCACATTTCCTTACCAATGAATGACCTATTCCTCTTTAGGGCAACCCTGCTAAACACGTCAGTGGCGACTTTACTTCTCTCCTTCTTAACCTGCTCAGGCACTTGCTCCATGTACGCTGCTTCGGTGAATGGCCTACGGCTATACCTGGCCAGGTTAACCTTATCGATCTCAAGCTCCTCAACCAACCTAACACTGGCCCAGAAATCATCATCGGACTCCCCAGGGAATCCCACGATTATGTCAGTGGCTATGGTGGCCTCTGGGAAGACCCTCCTTATTTTGGTAATGAGGTCCCTGAACAGGTCAACCGTGTACTTCCTCCTCATTAGCATCAATACCCTATCACTACCACTCTGTACCGGTACGTGGAAGAACCTGTAGACACGCCAATCGGACTTCACAATATCGAGTAGCCTATCAATTATCCTACTAAGCTCGAGGGGCTCCATCATGCCGAGCCTAACCATGAACCTACCCTCAACCCTACTCAGTATGCCCTCGAGTAAGTCGGCCAGGTCATAACCCCTATCACGCCCATAGGCGCTTATTTCCTGGCCTGTCAGGTAGATCTCGCGGGCGCCCTTACTGACGGCATTGGCGATGGCGTTTATTATGTCATTCATGTCGTAACTCCTCACCTTACCAAAGCCCATCCTACCAATTTTGGTGACGCAGAAGCTGCAGTTACCTAGGCAACCAACCTGTATTGGCACCACGTACCTATGCCCATGAAGCTCGGGGTAGTAACTAGGTAAGTACTTTGCCGGCCTATCCTCGTATATGTGGATGTCGGCGTCGCTATTAACTACCTCGTCTATGCGCTCGGCCCCATGTGATGTGACGAGTACGGCATTGGGCGCGGCATCCCTTATCGTCGCAGGCCTAACCCTAGTTAGGCATCCAGCAACAATCAATTTCTTTCCCGGGTACTCCCCACTCAACCTCCTCAGGAGCTTAAGCTCATTTCTCTCCGCCTCCTCCCTAACCGCGCACGTGTTCACTATTATGACGTCTGCGGACTCGACATCCTCCGTGTACTCCCAACCCAATGACTTAAGCTTAGTAATTATTATGTCACTATCCGCCTTATTCAACCAACAACCAAATGTTATCACAGCAAACCTATTACCCATAACCCCTAGTACGGCTAAATAACCACTTAAAAACCCAGGCCACTTGCAATGCACCCCTGAACCATTGACTGAGTAAGCAGTGTTTTTAAATGGGCAGTTGATTACCAACGTAGATGATACTAATAGCGTTGATAATACATGCCGTCCTCACGGCACTGGGCCTGGACCCACCGGCGCCATTCACGGTTACAGGAATGACTTGGTACTATGGGTCCTACGTGGAATCCATAGGCAACTACACG
>DAXY01000078.1:3922-7962 GCA_002506645.1 Vulcanisaeta distributa
CATTCAACATAACAGTACCTGCCCTAGTAGTGGGTAGCTACAACGCATCAATATCGCTAACCACGGTTGGTTATGCCGTGTATTACCACTTCACGGTATCCTCCGTCATACCCAGGGTAACGATAGAGACCACGGCAAATGAACTCTACAGTGGAGTGCCTCAGGCCATTACGTTCGAGGTAACGAATAGCACGCCTATACCAATAATCTCGGCCTTAATAATGATTATCAGTACCAACGCCGTGGTTAGTAACGGCCTAATCACGGTTAAGCCCCCAGCTAATGAGAGCATAACCATAACTCCAGGCCCATACTCACTGGGCCTAGCTACGGTGACTTTCATAATCAACTACACAGACGCAGGAGGCTATACGTGGAGCACTAACGAAACGCTCGCCTTCGCGGTAATACCCACGCCCGTGAAATTAGCCCTGAGCGCCCAGGGCACGGTTAATTACGGTAATTACATGCCCATAACCATAAACGCGACAACGCCCGTGGGGCCCCTACAAAACCAACAACTGAGCATCTACGTCGACAACAATTACGTAACCTCAATAACCACGAATAATCAGGGAATTGCCCAATACTCATTATTCATTAATTACGGTGTTGGCTACCACGTATTAACCGTGGCATTCACGAACACCACGTACTTCCAGGAAGCCTCCGTTAATTACACATTCATTGTATTACCAGGTACTGTGTACATAATCGCCTATGTAAATAGCACCAATGCGACGTACGGCAGCGCGGTCAATATATACGTGAAGCTATCACCACCGATCTCCGGTGGGATTTTAACAATAGGTTATGTACTCAATAAATCAACGTCGATAATAGGTAGTTACACGCCAGTGAACGGCGTTGTGCAGACCACCTGGATCCCACCTCAGGCGGGTACGTATGTAATAACCATTGATTACACGAACTCGCCAAATTACTTGCCAAGCTCCACGAACCTCACGTTAATCGTCAATAGGGCGCCATGCTCATTATCAATAATGGTCAATGGAATGCCTGAGGTGCTGCATGAAGTCGTTGTGTTAGGTCGAATGAAGCCCGCAATAGTTAATGCCCAATTAAACGTATTAATCACGGGCGGTACGTCACCAATTAGTGGGGTGATGTATGTAAACGCCAGTGGGGTTGGCGCTTATGAATTTACGCCGAAGCTGCCCGGTAATTACTCAATAACTGTGTACTGGCCCGGGAACATTAATTACTTGGGGTGCAGTGCGTCGTATGTACTGAACGTGTTGAGGTCCCCAATAACCCTCAACGTGAATGCGAGTAGTAACTTAATCGCGGCTGGTGGTTATGAAACCCTCGATATCGGCATTGTTACGGACATACCCATCAATTACGTGAACGGTAGCCTAGTAGTAATAATTAGGAGTGGTAATAGGACTGTGGCCTCCTACGAAGTCCCAATTACCGGCCGCTACGTGAAGAGCTCCATACAGTTTACCAAGCCCGGCGTTTACGAGGTATTGGTGGAGTACCCAGGCAATGATTACGTTAGTCCCGGCGCCTATGGTCCATACTACGTAACGGTGATACCGGGCATCCTAGGGATACCCTGGTACATACTCCTGGCGTACCTGGCCCCGGCTACCCTGGGCGCCTCAATTGGCATGGTCATTAATAGGAGGATTCGTCAAGCATTGCAATGAGCCTCGGCAACTCGGCAACGCTCCTTATGACGAACCTCGTCGGGAATTCCTTAACCCACGTACTAACGCCTATATTTATCACGCCCAACCCATTAACCAGTAGTATGTCCCTCGGGTGGTCAGTCACGTAAGCCACCGCATTGGGCGGTAGCCCAAGCATTTCAAGCACTCTCCTAACCAGGTCAAGCTTGTCATGGCCAGGGCCTAAATCACCCAGTGATAGGCAACCGTCTATGTAACCCGTGAACCCGTAATACCTCAACTCATCGGCCATGCGTGAGCACTCCAACTCCCTACCCGTGGCTATCACCAATCTCTTACCCATGCCACGTAGGGTCTTCATGGCCTCGAGAACCCCTGAAAACACCTCGCCATAGGCCCTCCTTTCCGAGTACAGCAACCAGCACTCGTGCCAGAACTGGAAGTTCCTCGACAATTCGCCAAGCACCTCACCCAATGATGGGTCCCTGTAATAGATGTTGAGTAATTGATCAACACCGCCATTTACGGCCTTCCCATACCTCGCAGCGCACTCCCTCAGTATGTTCAGGAATTTAGGCAATGTATTCACCAGCGTCATGTCAAGGTCTAGTATAATGGCCTTAATGACCATAGTATGGAGAGTATACCTTGCCCTTAGCTCATTAATAAACCATTCCATTATACCCAGTGGAAGGTAAAAATACTTATTAGAAACTTAATGATTAATCACATAGTGGGTAGGCCAAGGTTTAGGATCGAGGTAATCCTTGAGCAGGATGGGAGGGTCTTAATGGATAATTTAACGGCTAAGCTCCTCGAAATCCTCGATAAGAAGGGCTCCTTACTATCCGTTGTTAAGGACCTCGGACTCCCATACTCCAGGGCATGGGAATTAATCAATAGGCTAGAGGGTGGGTTGGGGGTCAAGGTCGTCAACTCAAGGAGGGGTTATAAGGGGGGTATGTCACTAACCAATGAGGGTAGGGAGTTACTGGGTACGTATAGGGAATTGACCAGTAGGTATTTGTGGAGCCCCGATGGTGTGGTGTGCGACACCGTATATGCCGGTAGTGATGACTGCATAGTTAGGGACGTAATTAATGAAATGAGGAGTGAGGGCTACTGCATTGATGCGTACTGGGTTGGTTCCATGAGTGGGTTAAGCATGGTGATTAATGGGTTAGCCGATATGGCCGGTATCCACCTGATAGACCCAGTGAGTGGTGAGTATAACGTGGCCTACATGGACTTGATGGGCGCTTGGGACAACGCAATCCTGGTGAGGGGCTACATGAGACTGCTCGGTATAGTCCACAGGCCTTACCTAAGCATTGGCGATCTAACGGAAATACTGGGGCTTAGAATGGTTAATAGGAACCCGGGCTCAGGCACGAGGCTAGTGACGGAGCTCCTACTTAATGGCATAGCGAGGCGCGCTGGGTATGGCATGGATGAGGTGAGGAGGGTTGTCAAGGGCTATAACGAAGTTGTTAAGACACATGTTGAGGTCACTGAGAGGGTTGCCAGGGGCCTTGCTGACTTCGGCGTAGCCATTGCCGGGCAAGCCCTGGCCATGGGACTGGCCGTCAGGCCCATAACCCTTGAGGAATTCGACATAGTGGTCTCGAAGTCAAGCATTAACAAACCTGCGGTTAAGGAATTCCTACGCAGGATAGGCAGGGCAAGGCCTAGGCCCGGCTATGTAATGCTAAGGAACACGGGCGAGGCCTACTCCAGGTAGTCATAGTCACTCCCCCCGACGTATATGTTGTGGAGCACCCTGTATAGGGCATCAAGCCCCTCGCCGGTCTTGGCACTTATTGGTATTGGCTTTGGTACCGTGCCTATGGCCGTTAACACGTCCGACAGCCTAACGCTTAAGTCCGCCTCCAACTTATTGGCTTGGCTCGACATTAGGGCCTCCCTGAGCAGGTCCGTCTCTTCACTCCATTCAAGTATTTCATCAACCACGGACCTATCGAGCAGGTCAATCTTATTGAGCACGTTGACCTGGGGCATGTTGAACCTGAACTGTGTTGATAGTGCCAGGAGCATTGATGAGACGTAGCCGCTCGGGGTCTGCGCCTGTGTCGCATCTATCACGAAGACCACGGCCGACCTATCCATGCTCAACCTATTAATTAATACCGAACCAACACTCCTAAAGGCGAATAGCTCCATCTGGCCCGGCGTGTCTATTAACACGTAGCTAGCCCCAATATCCATTACCTGGCTCTTAATCTCCTGGGCCCTAACGGCTAGCATGTCTATGGCGGCTATTATGGAGCCGTTGGGGCCAAGCCTGTACTTCCTCATTAACTCCCTCGCCGAGACCACATCCCTAATGTCTATGTCCGGTACGTAGGGCACGTACTCCACGGC
>DAXY01000078.1:8002-8139 GCA_002506645.1 Vulcanisaeta distributa
AAGGCATCGACAAGCGTGGTCTTCCCTGAACCTGCCGTACCCACTATGAATACGGTGAACATACACCATGGTAAGTGGAGGCCTTAAATAAAAAGGCTTCTTAACCACATTAAATGCTTACGTATAGCGTGGCTACC
>DAXY01000078.1:8221-9010 GCA_002506645.1 Vulcanisaeta distributa
AATGAACCTATTAACGTGCCAACGCCATAGAACAAGTTGTACAGGCTGACGGCGGTCCTCTTATCCTCAGAGTTGTCGTAGACGAAGGATATGTAGGCCACGTTAGATGCGGAATTCGTGAACCCAGCCACGGTGTTTGCTAGGTAAATCACGTAGACGTTGTTGGCCAGGGCATATGATAGTGGGAACGTCACGAGTAGGAACCTGCCTAGGAACATCACCAACCTCCCATTCCTATCGAATAACCTGCCTATGAACCTCTGCAGCGCCAGTGTTGATACGCCACTAATTACGTTAACAATAGCCAATTGCTCAACATTCATGTTTAGCAGGTAGACCTGGGCCAGTGGGAAGAGGGGCCACGCGAAGCTCCACACAACGGCGAATAGGGTATTAATGGCTAAGAACCTAGCCAACCTCCTATTATACCTGAGTAGGGATAGGGGCTCATTGACTGTTCGGTAATCCTCACTAACCAACTCGATGCTCCACACGTTAATCGCGTTAACGAGAATCAACGACGCACTCGCTAGGAATACGTAGTGCATGATCACGTAGTTATTGCCAACCACGAACCCCGTGACAAGCGTAGCCAATAGGCTGCCTATGGCGCCGTAAAACGCGAAGTTGGCCAAGACCCAGCCCCTACTACCCCTACTCAGTCTCTCCATTATTAACGCCCACGCGAAGGAATTCACACCACCAACGCCTGCAATTAATACGTAAGTCACTAAGTACGCCAGTGGGTTTCCATAGGCGATGAATGCCATCACGAGCCATAGGGCCGCT
>DAXY01000025.1:0-2899 GCA_002506645.1 Vulcanisaeta distributa
TGGTTGGGTTGGTGGCTTAGGCTCTGCTGGTGGATTACTAATACCGCCGGTCATGGCGGCCTTCGTCGCTATGTACGGCCACGTCGGCTATGCATTAGGCTTCATAATCTATACAGCGTTTGGTGCTCTCTCAATAATCTTCGGGGCAATACTCTATTTCTACGAGTATAGACATGATGGCAATCGGTGAGTAATATGGTGACGCCACTGGATGAGGTTCTCTGGGTTTCCCTACCCTACATAGTTATCGTAGTCTTCATCGGAGGTCATGTATATCGATATGCCGTTGATCAATACGCATGGACCTCAAAGTCCAGTGAGTTGCTTGAGAAGCGTTGGTTAAATGTTGGTTCCCAACTCTTCCATTGGGGCATACTCATTGTAATACTCGGGCACATAGTGGGTTTGTTAGTGCCACCAAGCGTCACCCAGGCCATGGGTGTGTCCACGGAGGAGTATCATAGAGTTGCTATTGTATTAGGTGGCGCATCAGGGCTTGTTGCTTACCTTGGGGTTTGGATACTCTTCCTAAGGAGACTCCTAATACCTAGGGTCAGGAGAACCAGCGATGCTACGGACATTCTGGTGCTGGTACTGATCATAATAACGATGTCCCTTGGACTCTACAATACTTTGATTTATGACGTCTTCGTGCACCCATTCCCCTATAGGTCAACAATAGGTGCTTGGTTGAGGTCAGTCCTTATTCTACAGCCCAACCCTAATTACATGATTAATGTACCAATAACATTCCAACTACACATAATCTTCGCATACATACTATTCCTAGTATGGCCATTCACCAGATTGGTCCACGTGTGGAGTTACCCAATATTCTACCTTAGGAGGGCTTGGATAATATATAGGAGGGTCAGGAGGCCCGAGGTGATCGTCCATGCCCAAGGCTAACTTCATTAAGGAGGTCTTTAGGCACTTCCTGCCCAGGGAGAAATTCAACAATGGCTGGAGTGAGGTGGATAACGCCGATAGGGCCTGGGAGGATCTGTACAGGAATCGCTGGCAGTATGATAAGGTCGTTAGGTCAACCCACGGCGTCAACTGCACCGGCTCCTGCAGTTGGAGGGTTTATGTCAAGGATGGCATTGTGGTTTGGGAGCACCAGGCAGTTGATTATCCAACCAATGGCCCGAATATGCCCGAGTACGAACCGAGGGGCTGCCCAAGGGGTGCATCATTCTCGTGGTACATATACAGCCCATTACGTATTAAGCACCCATACGTTAGGGGCGAGTTAATGAAGCTATGGAGGGAGGCATTATCGAAGACCGGCGACCCAGTGAGGGCTTGGGAGTACATAGTCACAAACCCCGAGCTAGCCAATAGGTATAAGTCGGCGAGGGGTAAGGGTGGCTTCATCAGGGTCTCCTGGGATGAGGCCCTTGAGTTAATATCGGCGGCGCTCATATACACGATAAGGACCTATGGGCCGGACAGGATATTCGGCTTCACGCCAATACCGGCCATGTCCATGGTAAGCTTCTCATCAGGGTCTAGATTCATCGAGTTAATAGGCGGTGTAATGCTTAGCTTCTACGATTGGTACGCGGACCTACCCATTGCATCACCGCAGGTCTGGGGTGAGCAGACTGATGTACATGAGAGCGCTGATTGGTTTAACTCCATGTACATAATTGTCTGGGGCACGAACGTAGCCATGACCAGAACGCCTGACGCTCACTTCCTGGCTGAGGCTAGGTATAGGGGTACGAAGGTCGTTGTCGTGACCACGGACTACACGGACGTTACAAAGTTCGCTGATTTATGGGTAGCGCCAAGGCCTGGTACTGACGCAGCCCTCGCCATGTCCATGATCCACGTAATACTGAGGGAGTTCTACGTGGATAGGCAGGTGGATTACTTCATTAACTACGTCAAGAGGTATACGGACCTACCATTCCTAGTGGTGCTGGAGAAGAGCGGTGATGCCTACATACCGAGTAAGTTCCTAAGGGCTTCGGACCTGGGGCTAAACATTCCGAATGCGGAGTGGAAGACCGTGGTCCTCGACCTCAACGCCAAACAGTTAGTCGTACCCAACGGCAGTATTGGGTTTAGGTGGAGTAATGAGGGTAGGTGGAACCTCAAGCTTGAGGATTCGGTGACGGGTAAGCCCATTGACCCTGCACTAACACTGCTGGGCATTCATGATGATATAGCCCTGGTTAGGACGTACGTATTCGACGAAAATGGGCCAAGATCGGTAATTAGGGGAGTCCCCGTTAAGAGAGTTAGGGTTGGAGATAGGGAGTTATTGGCCACCACGGTTTACGACTTACTCCTCGCCCACGTTGGCGTTAACAGGGGCTTGCCTGGTGATTACCCAACGGGTTACGATGATCCCAAGCCATTCACACCTGCCTGGCAGGAACCAATAACGGGTGTTGATAGGAGGATTGCCATTAGGGTGGCTAGGGAATTCGCCAAGAATGCCGAGTTGACCAGGGGAAGGTCCATGGTGATAATAGGCTCGGGCGTTAATCATTGGTATCACTCGGACCTCATTTATAGGGCCATAATAACCATGCTAATGCTCCTCGGGACAATTGGCGTTAATGGAGGAGGCTTGGCGCACTATGTTGGTCAGGAGAAGGTCAGGCCACTTGATTCCTGGTCCCACATTGCCTTCGCCCAGGACTGGGTCAGGCCGCCTAGGCTTCAGAACACCACTTCCTGGTCCTACATTCACAGCGATCAGTATAGGTATGAGGACTTGAGCATGGGGAAGATCGCCATTAATCCTGAGTATGAGCACCCGGTTGATTATAATGTTGTGGCCGTTAGGAACGGTTGGTTGCCATTCTACCCACAATTTAATGTTAACCCGATAAGGCTATATGAGGATGCTGTGAAGGCCGGGGCGAGGAGTGATGATGAGGTT
>DAXY01000025.1:2904-4250 GCA_002506645.1 Vulcanisaeta distributa
GCGAAGGGCGGTATTAAGCTTGCGGTTGAGGACCCAGACGCACCCGAGTGCTTCCCAAGGATATTGTTTATGTGGCGAGCCAACTTCCTCGCATCAAGTGGTAAGGGCCATGAGTACGTACTTAAGCACCTACTGGGCACGGACAACTCGGTGATGGCTAGGGAGGGACTGATTAAGCCCAAGCTCGTTAATTGGCGTGAACCCGCGCCCACGGGTAAGCTCGACCTAGTCATTACGCTTGACTTCAGGATGAGCACATCGGCANNGACATAGTGCTACCTGCAGCCACTTGGTACGAGAAGAATGACCTAAGCACCACGGACCTACACCCATTCATACACCCATTTAACCAGGCAATACCGCCACCCTGGGAAGCAAAGACTGATTGGGACATATTCGTGGCCCTGGCTAAGAAGTTCAGCGAGATGGCGTGTAAGTACCTTGGTAGGGTTAAGGATGTGGTTGTTACGCCCTTATTACACGACACCCTGGGCGAATTAGGTAATAGTTCTGGTCCGAACATCACTATTGTTGAACGTGACTATTGCGATGTGTATCACAAAATGATTACACTAGGTCCACTGGTAAGGGACTCAATAGGGGCTAAGGGTATTACGTGGAGCGCCGAGGAGGAGTATGAGGAGGTTGGTAAGTTGAATGGGGTTGATGAGCACGGTCACCCATTATTGGTTAGGGATTACCAAGTTGCCGAGGCGATATTACATTTATCTAGTGTAACGAATGGCGAGGCGTCGCGTAAGGCGTTTGAGGCGCTAAGTAAGAGGGTGGGTATTGACTTGACCCACGTTGCGGAGGATCAAAGGGAAATAGTGATTCATTTCAATGACCTAGCCTATCAACCAAGGAGGGTGCTTAGGTCGCCTATTTGGAGTGGTAAGGAGTCTGAGAATAGGCCTTACACACCGTATGCGCTGAATGTTGAGGATTTAGTGCCCTGGAGGACATTGACTGGTAGGCAACACGTCTACCTTGACCATGAGTGGATTATTGAGTTTGGCGAACAGTTGCCAACGTATAAACCGCCTGTTGTCCAGGCGCCATTTAATGATGGAGAGGGACCAACCATCAGCGGTAAGTACCTGGTTGTTCGTTACTTAACACCGCATGGTAAGTGGCAGATACACTCAACATTCATGGATAACCAAATAATGCTGACACTATTCAGGGGTGGACCCGTTATTTGGATTAATAGTGAGGATGCTAGGGAGGTTGGCATTAAGGATAATGATTGGGTTGAGGTGATAAATAGGAACGGTGTCATAGTGGCTAGGGCGGGTACGTCAATTAGGGGACCAAGGGGTACGGCCATAATGTATCATGCTCAG
>DAXY01000105.1 GCA_002506645.1 Vulcanisaeta distributa
AGGCCCTCCACCACTCAAAGGCTATGTAATGCACCTTACCATCAGCATCGCTCTGCGTCGCCAGGACAAACCTCTTATTAACACTGTGGCTTAGCCTAGCGGCCCTCGTTATGTCCAGGGCCGTGATGGCCCTCCTAGGCTCGATGAAGTGTAGCAGGACCGGCGCGTGGTCAATGCCGGGGCCTCTCTCGTAAACCGCGAATAATGAACCGAACTTAAGGCCGCTCTTTACCACGAATCCTCCATCCCTCAACTCCCTATAAATGGTGTATACCTGGTCAAAGTTATTCACGGCATTCCTTCCAACCCTGACCAGGTCATCCCTCGTCAGCCTATTACCATCACTATCGAGAACCTCGAGAAGGCCCCTATCCACTAGGTATAGTGCCTCAATGATTGATAACTGTAATGGCGAATTAACGCTATTGACCTCACTCAATTTTACCTTATCCTCATTGACGAACTTCCCATAGAAGCCCATTGCGTATAACCTCCTCGCCTCCCCAATGTCCGTAACAACCACTGCACTACCTACTAGGTAACCCCTAAACACGTCGATAACCCATGCCGCAGCCATTAAAAACCAATCCCCATCACCCCCTCGGTGCCCTAACCGTGGCTATGCTATTATCCGCAATACCAAGCCTCCTCATCTCCTCCTCATTGCACCAAACCTCGTTCCTCGGCACGTCCTCGCTGGGCACCACCGTGAATACGTACCTCCTCTCCCTGGAGCCGCCGCCGACCAGCACGATCTCGGCCTTATCGCCAATCCCGAGCTCCCTCATGACCCCCGGGTTTATCTTGACCTTACCCTCATCCACGTCACCCCTACGCCTAATCCTCAACCTCCTCTCACGCCTCTCACGTTTTTCCTCAGGCTTAATACCGCTTGGCGTTAGGAAGCTGGGTATCAGGAGCTTCCTCTCGGGCTTACCCTCGCTTGGCTTGCCCTCGCTCATCAACACAGTCATTGCGTGAATTCCCTTTTATTCTTAACCTCGCCCACTAAGCCCAATTCCCTGGCGCAGTCAATGCAGTACCTGGCAAGGCCAACCCTAATGCTATCCCTCCTACAAACCAACCTACCACACCTCACGCAGTGCCCCACGGCAAGCCTCTCACGGCAGACCTGGCATAGGGTTACTGAGCAGGCCCTGCACACGTTAAGTGAGTAATCAAAGTCCTCACTACACACCCACCTACCGCAGACACGGCACTTAATCACTGCTGGCTTCTCCTCACAAATATCGCACAGGTGATTGGGCCTAATGACCCATTAGGCCGCGCCTCCTTTTAAACTTCCTAATCAAGTGCTGCCAGGTACTGGAGTATGTCGGTCCTCGTTATTATGCCCACGGGCTTACCACCACTGACAACTATTAATCGGCCAACCTTATTAATTGCCATAAGCCTCATCGCATCGTATATGTCGGCCTCCCTATCGATGGTCGGTACGTCCCTCCTCATGTAACTCCCAACCTTAGCGTTTATGTTGCCCTCGTAGAATGCCCTCGCTATCTCGCTAGTCGTTATTAGGCCCACTATCCTACCCTCATTATCGACCACTGGCAATGCCCTAATCTTCCTCTCGGCAAATACCTTAGCCGCATCCCTAAGTGGTGAGTCGTGCATTATGGTTATCACGTTCCTGCTCATTAGGGCCTCGACCTTAACCTTGGGGATGGCGATCAACTTATTAATGGCTATGACCAACTCCCTCAGTCCCTCATTCTTTTCCGTAATCACACCCTCAATAATAACCCTACTATTTGCCGTGGGCCCAATCCTAACGTTATCGCCGATCCTGACATTCTTCATGTCACCAATTACCCTGACAAGGGCCCTATTACTGAATGGGTTAATCACGTCCAGAAGCTCGATGCCCGTGACGTACATGTTCGTGGGCAACTTATTAATTGTTATGGGGGCTATGTCAACGGCAAAGACCGAGTTCGTGGGCGTCTTCACGTACTCAAGGGCCTTCTGGGTCGGTATGTAACCACCGTAGGGCCCCGTCTTAGACTCTATGTAGCCCATGGCCCTGAGGGCGACCATGGAATTCCTAATGGTACCCTCATTAATGCCCAACTTATTCGCAATGTCCCTAGACTTCACGGGCCTCTTAGTCATCATGTACAACTCCACAAGCGCATTGAGTATTGACGCGTATGTCGAGGGCAGCTTCTCAATCATCATACCTATTATGAATTCAGCATTATTTAGTATTTATAATTTTTATTCACCGCAGAATTCACGGGACCCTCTCGACCATAATTGGTAATTATCCTTAATTATTTATAATTCGATATTATTGACAATTTCGCAAAGGCCAAGTTATTAGGCAACGTTGGTGGCGCGGGATTGGGCATTGGGTGGGTCAGCAATTACCTGCCAAGTGATGAGCTGTAGACCTTGACCTTCCTATTTCCACGAACCTCATAGCCGAAAACCACCAAGCCGCGCCTAACGAGGGAATTCAACGCCTTATAGACGCCCTGTATAGTGGCTGCACCGCCCAACCTCTCCCAAACCTCATACGCAGTCAGCGGCCTCGAGCCGCCCAACACGCCTAGTATTGCCTCCTGAAGCTTCGTTAAGCCTCCAAGCTCCCTACCAACCCTGTAATCCTTAACCCCAGTACCCGTTATGACGGCCACGTAGTCCCTGCCCAGGGTTGACGCGACGGCATAGGCCATGGCCGAGACCGGCTTGACGTATAGGCCACCCCTTGCCAACTCAATCATTGACCTAATCGTCTCCTCATCATCGACATCAACAACCCTAGCACCCATGCCCGAGAGCCAATTGGCTATGTCGCTCACCTGACCAGCCCTATGCTTAACTAGGACTAGCCTAGGCAACTCCCCGATGAAGCCCCACCCGCGCAATTCCCTAAATCCCTCATAAACGGCCAGGGCTAGGTAACCCCTCTCCACCGGCAGGACCACGCCCTCAACCTCACCAATCTGCTCATAGAGCTCGTAGGCTATGGTCTTCGCGCCATCCAGGAAGAGGGGCTCCCCATAGTAAACGTTTACCTCGCGTTTTCCGCCGAATTCAATGGATACATTGCCCATGGTTGATAACCTAAGGAGTTCCGTATAGGCGCCCACGTGGTCTGGATCCACGTAAACCCTTACGTTAATGCCGGCGGCATTCGCGTACGTGGCTATGGACATGGTGAAGTCCTCCTCAAACTGGACCCTGACCTCACCGCTCATGTTACTTATCAGCACTGACGAGCCCCTATCCATGAATGAGCCAGTCGGGTTCCTCGACTCATCCTTAATCATCACGCCATTGACCCTCCTAATCCTCGTAAACCCCTCACCGAGCGTCACGGCCCTTGGCCCGTAATTCAATGCCGAGGCGTACCTAAGGATGCTCGGCTTATCCTTATCAATCCTCAGGACACCCCGGGCCTCGGTTATCAATGGGAAACCACACCTGGGACAGGATTTTTCATTACCCACCCCAACGTAGCCGCACCTGAGGCACCTGAGTCTCACGCCGTCCCTCATCTTCACGTTAATAATCATTAATGGGGTAAAAGTTTTGCCCAGGACCACTCAATGCCTGTAAGCATCACCTTAAATACGCAGTGGGTCGAGAAACCCACGCACTCATGGCGAGCGAGGTCGGCTTCATAGTCAATGTCGAGAGCCCCCTAGTGTATGTGGTTTCCATAAAGAGGAATAGCGGCGTTAATAGGTATGACTACGTCTACATACCCATGAGGGACTACGTCGATAATAAGGAGGTCAGCATCAACGTGCTTGGGCAGGTACTGTGGATAAGGCGGGAGCCCTATAGGGTTGGGGTTGATGGCTACGTGGCCGACGTCCTCGAAGACATGCCCAGGGACAGCATCGTCGAGGTCGTGCAGGCCAGGGTCATGGTGCTCGGCTACAAGTACGGCGATAGGATATACCTACCGAGGACGACCCCGGCCGTGGGCACGCCAGTGTACTTGGCAAGTACGGACATGGTTAGGGAGTTCGTGAAGGTCGAGCCGGAGAGGGCCCTCTGCATCGGTAGGTTGTCGCTGAAGTCCGACGTACCGTACTGCATAGACATGAACGGGCTAAGGAGGCACCTGGCCATAATAGCCTCCACCGGCTCAGGAAAGACCTGGTCCTCTGTGGTGCTGATTGAGGAGCTTCTGAAGAAGGGGGCCACGATACTCGTGATGGACCCACACGGCGAGTATGTACACATAAGGGATAGCATATCGAGGCTTGGCCCTCAATTCCTCAATAAGGTCATAGTCATAACGGCCTCGGAGGAGGGGGTCGGCGACCTGAGGTATAGGATAAACACGATGAAGGTTCAACCGGACATCCTATCCGACGTGGCGGGCGTGCCGAAGGGGGCTTCAAAGATTAGGTACGTCATTTACCTAGTCCACACCCTGGTCAGGGTAATCGTCAAGTACAGCGGCGCCAGGCAATTGGGCACCCTGGACTCAATGATTAAGGTGATCAACGAGGTCCTCGACCACGGCGCAAACACGGGCATTGATAAGGTACTGAGGAGGCTCAACGTCACGCTCAGTGATGAGGGTAGGAGGAGGGCCGAGAAGGTGCTTAGGGAGTTGGAGGAATTAATAGATAGCAAGACTAGGAAGGCACTGCTCGTAAGCGCCAGGGTATACCTAAGGAGGTTGAGGAGGATTGGGCTATACACGTATTGGTCATTACCACTTAGTAAGATCCTCAGGCCAGGCTCGGTAACTATAGTAAACCTGGCAGGCCTCAGTGACGAGGTTCAGGACCACGTGGTCTACCACATACTGAGTAGGGTGTTTAGGGCCAGGGTCAACTACGTAAGGAACCTACCCGGCACTAAGTACCCATTCCCAGTCGTGGTAATTCTCGAGGAGGCCCATAGGTTCGCACCACCAAGGAACGTGAGGTCGACCCTAAGCCTCGGCGCGATCTCGAGGATCGCGGGCGAGGGCCGTAAATTCGGCGTCTACCTAGTCGTAATAACCCAGAGGCCGTCCAAGGTGGATCCTGACGTGCTCAGCCAATGCAATAGCCAGGTAATACTCAGGCTCGTTAACCAGAGGGATATAATGGCGGTGCTTAGCGCCAGTGAGGTCCTTAACGAGGAGCTCGGGCGTTTAATACCAATGCTCGACGTTGGCGAGGGCATCGTGGTCGGCCCAGTGACGCCGCTACCCCTCGTCATTAGGCTCAGGGATAGGGTCCTGGAGTACGGGGGCTCGGACATAGACCTGAGCAGGGCATGGGGGGTCCAGGCGGGCTTAGACGTGGAGGAGCTGAGGAAGGGGGTTGAGGAGGCCCTGAATGCCAGGGTTAGTGCTGGGAGGGTTGTTGAGGCAATTCCGTTAATCAACGACGTAACNNGGCGTCCTACATGGCAGGGTCGGTAATGCCCGCGTTGAGGTTAGGCTTGGCGACAATACCTGGAGTTGCGAGGTCTGCGGCTCGCCCTACGAGCCCTGCCCACACGTTATTGCATTAACAGCAAAAGCAATTAAGGATGGCCTACTTAGGGTTGGTTAGTAATGCTAATTGCCCAATTAGCCGACATACACCTTGGCCATCGCCAGTACGGCCTAGACGAGAGGCTCGAGGACTACAATAGGGCATTCCTGAGGGCCGTTGATGAGTTGGTCAGGCTTAGGGAGGAGAGGGGGTTGGACACCGCCATCATTAGTGGCGACTTCTTCGACACCCAGAGGCCGTCGCCGAGCATATACATAACCGCCATCAAGGGCCTGATGAGGCTTAGGGAGGCGGGCATTAGGGTGATAGCCATTAGGGGTAATCACGACTCATCCGTTATAAACCCAGTCGAGAACCCACTCACGGTACTCCACCAGATGGGCCTCATTCAATACCTCGATAACCAATACGTGGACCTGGGCGGCGTCAGGGTCATTGGCGTGGGCACGGTCTACACGGACATGCAGAACAAACTAATCAATTCATTAAATGCCCTGAGGGGTGGTGGCGTGAACATAGCGGTTATTCACCAATACATCGAGGGCGCGCCGTACATATACCCAATGCCCAACGTCGACGTGTTCATGGTGAACGAGAAACCACTGGCCCAGTTGGGCATTGACTACCTCGCCGTAGGCCACATACATGAGCATGGGCTTAGGCACCCAAGGATCAACGCGGTATACCCAGGATCCCTGGAGATTTGGGATGCTAGGGAGTTCGAGGTATATGAGTACTCAGGCGGTAGGCTTAGGAAGGTTAAGGACGTGGACCCAAAGGGCTTCCTAATACTTGACGTGGGCGGTAATGGGGTTAAGGTCAGCAGCGTTAGGCTAATGCCGACAAGGAGGTTGGTTAGGGTTAGGGTTAGGTACGATGAGGCGAGGCCCAGCGTTGTTAGGAGCGATGTATCGTACATAGCCAGTAACATGGATCAGAGGGGCTCATTGGTGATCCTCGAGGTTGAGGGTAGGGTGTCCAGCGGCTACTCAACCAGGGACTTCAACGCCGCTGAGCTTAGGAAATTATTCACCAGGGCCTGGGTCGACATTAGGCTAAACCTCGAGAGGCAGGTGGGCGGTGATAGGCAGGTTAGGGCGTTTGGCGGCATTAACGAGATAATTAGGCAGGCCCTGAAGTCGAGGCTGGGTAATGACGAGTTGGTCAGTGCGGTCATGGACATCATCGAGAGGGTTAAGGCGGATGATGAGGATGGCGCGTTAAAGGCGCTCGAGGGCATCGTAGGCGTGCCGCTGAGGGGTAATAAGTCAATAATGGATTGGTTGGGTGCCTAGGATGATAACGAGGATTGAGATTGAGAACTTCAGGTCAATAATCAGGGGCAGGGCCTTGATAACGGAGGGCATTAACTTCATTCATGGGCCGAATGGGGCTGGCAAGACGAGCATACTTGAGGCCATTGCGATAGCCCTATACGGCTCGGACTGGGTCAGGGGTAGGTACAGGCTCGGCGACTTGGTTAGGCGGGGCGCGTCCAGCGCGGTCATACGCCTCGAGTACGTCGGGATTGATGGGCGCAGGTACTTGGTGCAGAGGGCGTTCAGTACAGAGAAGACCCTCGAGTCCCAGACCTACGTCCTCGATGAGGGCGGTAGGAGGGTTGCGGCCAGGGATAGGGAGACGACCCAATTCGTGGTTAGGACCACGGGCATAGACCTCGAGACATTCTCGGAACTCCTATACGTAAGGCAGGGCGAGATAAGGGAAATACTAAGGAGTGGTAGGAAGGGCGAGCTTAGGCTGGACACGCTGCTGAGGCTTGACGCAATAGAGAGGGCTAGGCAGGACGTGGTCAGGGAGGGCCTCAAATCAGCGTCGAGCATGGCCGAGGGACTTAGGGGCAGGCTCGAGGTGCTGGAGAGGGAGTTGAAGGGTAGGAAGGAGGAGTTGGCGAGGTTGGAGGGTGAGGTAGGGATTGCCGAGAAGGCCCTGGCCGAGAGGGAGGCCGAGCTTAGGAGTATTGATGAGGAATTGAGCAAACTAACGATTAGGGAGGAGGAGCTGGAGAGGTTGGAGAGGGAGTATGTTGAATTGAGGCAGAGGCTCTCCGCACTGAGTGATGAGGAGGGTAGGGTAATGAGTGAGGTGAATTCACTAAGGGATGCATTGGGTAGGCTGGACCAACTGAGGGCCAGGGCCATCGAGTTGGAGTCCATGGCATCCAGGGAGGCCGAGTTGAGGGGTAGGATTGAGGAACTAATGAGGAGGAGGGATGAGGTAAGGACCAAGCTGGCGCTTGCGCAGGGCTATAGGCAGAGGGCTGAGGAGGTTAGGAGGGAGTTGAGGGAGGTTGAGGATGGTATTAAGGAATTGAATAACGAGCTCGAGAGGATTAACGAACTTAAGGCCAGGGCTGAGGAATTAAGGAGGGCGCTGGTTAGGAGGGATTCCCTGAATACGGAGATTAATAACCTAAGGGAGGAGTTGGCCAGGGTAAATGCGGAGATGGAGCACGTGGAGCTGGAGCTGGGCCTCCTTAAGGAGGGCTCCGACAAGTGCCCACTATGCGGTAGGCCATTGAGTAGGGACTTGGCCCAGGAACTGGTGATTAGTAGGGAGGCTAGGTTGAGGGAGTTGGGCAGGAGGAGGGATGAATTGATGAGGAGGTTGGGCGAGTTGAACAGAGAGGTTGAGGAACTCGATAAGCTGGAGGGCGAGTTGAGGAGTGTCGAGGGTGAGCTAGGCAGGGAGGACGTGGTTAGGGCATCCCTGGAGGAACTACGCGGCAGGAGGGACTCACTACTTAGGGAGCTCTCGAGGATTGAAAACTACGATGAGGAGTCGCTGAGGAGGGAATTGGGCAGTATCGAGGAGGAGTTGGGCAGGTTAAATAGGGAGCTTGAGGAGGTGGGTAGGGCCAAGGTAGAGCTTGCGGAGTTGAGGGGTAAGTTGGCGAGCATTGATGAGCTAGAGAGGAGGGTTAGGGAGGGCGAGGCGAGGTTGATGGATATACGCAGTGAGAAGGCCACGGTCGAGGGTAGGATTAGGGAGTTGGAGGGTAGGGTTAAGGAGCTTGAGTGGGTTAGGTCTAGGATTAAGGAGTTGAGTGTGAGGAGGGACTCGGTGATGAGGGAGGTTGGTGAATTGAGGGGTAGGATAAACACGCTTAGGGATAGGGTTGAGAGGCTCAGGGCTGAGTTGGCGAGTAGGGAGGCCGAGGTTAATAGGGTCAGGGCTGAGTTGAGTAGGTACGTGGGAGCTATGGATGTGCTTGGTAAGCTTCAGCAGGTCCTTGATGATGTCAAGCCCATGGTAAGGAGGATATTCCTTGACTCGGTTAATGAGGAGTTGAATGTAATGATGAGGGAGTTGATGCATAAGGTGGCGTACGCATCCATGGAGGTTAATGAGGACTACGAAATAGTGGTTAGGAGGGGTGATGGGGTTGCGCTACCCATCGAGGCCCTATCAATGGGTGAGAGGAACCTGGTGGCCCTAATGCTTAGGTACGCAATAGCCAGGGTGATAATGGGCACAATACCGCTGTTGATAATGGATGAACCAACGGAGAACCTGGACCAGGAACACAGGCGTAGGGTCAGTAATTGGGTTAGGAGCTTAAGTAATGGTGTTAGGACCGTGATAATAACGTCGCACGTGGACGACCTGGAGACCATAGCGGATAACATAATTAGGGTGGGCTTCATAAACGATAGGGGCGAGTCAACATTCGCAAACTCATAGTGCAAAGCAATTATATACTGCAGCCCAGCCTAGACCCAGGGTTATGGCTAGGGGAATACCGGCCTACGCCCTAGGCGGCTTGATAATACTCACCGGATTCATAGCCGCCCTCTCCCTAATACTCTCAATACCATCACCACTGACCACGGTCACTGGTTACCTAAACATAACCGCCAATGCATACCTAGGCTTCGGAAACAACCTACTGGTCATCATTGGGCAGAACAACTTCAACTTCCCAATAACCCGGCTGGGCATATACATACCGAGGACTGGGACTAACATAACCCTCACGGGTAATATAGCCAGTGGTTCATACTTCCTACTCATGATTTACCAGGGACCTAACAACACCGTAGTGATTGCGCCGGGGCTGAGCGTGATTGGGGACCCAGGGAATTTAGCCAACCTAACGAGGTCTGGGGCTTCCTATAGCCTCAATGCGACGGCCACGGTCTACGGCGTGGTCAAGAGCGGCGTATTTCAATTAACCACCCAGGACTCCGGGGTGGTGTATGCCCTGCCCGTGATAACGAATGTTTCAAGGCCCATCCTGGGCATCTACATATTCCAAATGGCGCCAATGGGTAGTGCGGAGGTTAACGGCTTCGACCTGGTGCCTCTCGGGCAGGTGGTTGGTGGAGTTAGGTGCAACGTCAGTGGGTCAATACCCATAATGCCTGGTGAACCAACGTATTTCGCGATAAACATGTCCTCAACAAACGGGACGCTGGAGCCCCTGGGCATTTGGTATGCCTGCAATGCGACACCAACAACGTCACTACCATCACTACTCTACCTAGACCTAGCCCTTAAGTACGTCTACACCTACGGCAACATCGTGATTAGGAGGGAGGACTGGTTCCCCGTATATATAGTACCCATGCAATTTAGTAACGTGAGTAATACGTAATAAGCCCAACCGCGTCAATAGGCCGTGGGTGGAGACCTTAATTACCTATTCAACCCAGGCTCAATTGCCATAATAGGCGCCACGGACAGGGAGAACAGTATCGGCGGCGTCATAACCAGGAACCTACTCACCAAGTTCCGGGGCAGGGTCTACCTAGTCAACCCAAACCGCAGGGAATTATTCGGCCACAGGGTCTATAGGTCAGTGCTTGAGGTCCCTGATGAGGTTGACTTAGCCATAATAGTTACGCCAGCACCCACGGTGCCTAGGGTTGTTGA
>DAXY01000117.1 GCA_002506645.1 Vulcanisaeta distributa
TACGTAGCCGCCACGTACCAGAAAACAAGCCCCAGGCCGACCAGGGAAGCCATTAGTAGGACCCTCCTACCGGCCCTATCGAGCATTAGTGAGCCGAGCACTGCACCGAGCATTGCGAAGACCCAAAGTAGTAATACCGTGCCCAACATATTGCCATAACCACCACCCCTGAGGGAGACAAGCATTGGCGTGAATATCGTGAATATCGAGGTCGTACCCGCGCCAACCCAGGCAACTGATGAGTAAACGAGCATCCTCCAGTAACCCCTCCACACCTCGTTGAACGACACCCTCCTACGCCCTGGAGCACCCCTCAGCAACCACCTTGTGGATTCAGGCAACCTACTCCTCAGCAGTATAACTATTGCCGCAGGCACTGCGCCGGCGCCCAGGATAATCCTCCATAGGATGCCGGGGGATAAACCCATGGTGAGGAGCACGCGCGCCAATAGGGCACTGACTAAGCCGCCGAGCGGCATCATTATTAATGAAATACCAAGTAGGAAACCCCTCCTCGGCGTCGGCGACTCCTCAGAGAGTAGGGCAGGCCCAGACACTATGTCGGCGCCAATACCGAAACCAATCAGGAACCTGAGCACCAGGAGCTGTTCTGGGGACGTTACGAATGCCGAGAGGAGGGAGCTAATGAGGAAGAAGGCTATGTCGCTCAGTAGCGCCATTCTCCTACCCCTGAGGTCGCTGAATACCCCGAAGACCAGGGCGCCGAATACGCCGCCTATGTACGTGAACGTACCAAGCAAGCCCTGCATCTCGGGGGTCAAATGCATTAGGCGGGTTAGGAAGGGCAGTACGATGCTGATGTTCAGTAGGTCGTAACCATCGAGGAAGGTGCCTAAGCCTATGAGCATCGATAGCAGGACATGGTTACCCCTATAACCAGTGCCCAACCCCATCAATTAAGCCGCGGCAATGCGCCTAGTTAAAAATAACCCACACGACTAGGTTCGGAGGACCCTAATGAGGCCAGGCCCACCCTCCCTACCACTAACCTCGAACTTAACCCCGAGCATCCTCTCGACAACGTATATGTTAGTCAACGTGTGCAGTGTTATCCTGGAAACACCGACTGCGCCGCCACCGGCCAGGGCCATGTATGGTATGACCATGTCCCCCATGTGCTCATCGAGGGCCATGCCGCTGCCCAGGTTCTCGAGCAACTTCCTGGCCGCCTCCTCACCCACGACCTCCGCAGGCTTACCCCTCTCACCAAGTGCATCACCACCCTTGATCAATCCACTACTCGACACGGCCCAGAGTACAATGCCACTGCCTGGGCCTAGGTGTGGGTCCCTACCCTGCTCGTAGGTCTCAACGGCAATGTCTATGGGCACCTTAATGCCGGCCTTAATGAGGGTCTCCCTGGCCGAATTAGCCTGCCTATGGGCCACGTGGGCAGGGAGCCTAACCGCATGGGATATTCCCCTAACCTCCCTCAAATCCCCAAACTCAATAACCTCAACGGGCCTCAACTTGCCAGGCTCAACAGTCAGGACAACCTCACCGCCACCCCTTGGGTAGTGGCCGCGCCTCACGAGCCTAACCTCAGCCCTCACGCCGAGTAGGCCCAGCATTGGCAGCATCACGAACCTAACGTAGTCAATCGGCGGTGACCAGGGCACGTCAGTGCCGCCGGTTATCGTTACCATACTCCTACAGGGTGCGAAGGCAAGTATTGGGAGTATGGTCTGTATTACCAACGTCACGGCACCTGCGGTACCTATGTCAAACCTAAACTCACCACAGCCAATCCTGCCCGGCCTAAACACAAGCTCCGTGGAGCCCCTAACGGCGCCAATAACCTGGGCATTGACTATCTTGGCGGCTGCGAGGACGCTGGTCAGGTGCTGCTGTTGAAGCCCTGGATTACTCCTCCTAGCCCTTATGTTAAATACCCTAACAGGCCTACCGGTTATTGCGGATAGGGCGAGCGCCGTCCTCAATATCTGCCCACCACCCTCAAGCACCGAGCCATCAATCTCCACGAGGCTCATCGCGAAATTACACAGTCAAGGACTTTAATTACTTAATGCAGCCACTAACGATGGACCTAAGGGCATTGACAACATCATCACCAACAACCCTCGGATTAACGTAGTCAACAAACACTGCAAACACGCAGCAGAGAAGCCTAACAACAACCTCGGCACTACCCACGCCTAGGGCGGCCTTACCCATTGATTCTGCGGACTCCCTGGTTAGGTGGGTAACGTATTTATTGACGCCCCTAATAATCCTCTGGGTATCTTCATAGCCGGGGCATTCCATGATTGCCCCTCACTATCTTGAAGAATTGAATTAAATTCCTCGAATGCGTCGGTATGGACTCAATGAGCGCGGTCCTCACCACACCCACGTAATCGCCATAACCACAAACCTCATTCAACCTCATCAACACGCCATACATACTCAACACCCTACCATACTCGCTAACCACCTCACCGAGGTAGCTCCTCAGCAAACTCATGAAACAAACAACCCATGCCCAGCTATATTAACTTATTCAAGCAAAAAGGGAAAATAATGCCGGCACCGAGTGGCGGCTTAATGGTCGCGGAAGGCGATGAGGCACCGGACTTCGAACTCCAAAGCCATGATGGGGAAACCATAAGGCTATCTAATTACAGAGGCAGGTGGGTAATACTGTATTTCTTCCCAAAGGCCTTCACAAGCGGTTGCACAAGGGAGACCCAGGAATTCGCAAGGCTTTGGGAAGAGTTTGAGAGGCTAGGCGCGGTAGTCCTTGGGATAAGCACGGACTCAACAAGCACCCAGAGGAAGTTCGCCGAGAAGTACGGCGTAAGGTTCAAGCTACTCAGCGATAGTGGTAGGTCGGTATCGCGGGCCTACGGCGTGCTCAGGCCCACGGGCACCGCGGAGAGGGTTACGTTCATAGTAAGTCCCGAGGGTAAAGTCGCCAAGGTCATTAGGAGGGTTAAGCCTGAGGAACACCC
>DAXY01000026.1:0-125 GCA_002506645.1 Vulcanisaeta distributa
CCTTACTAACGTTGGTGCAATTCCTGACCGTGACCAACCCATTATTAATCGCCACGCAACGCATTGATAAACCACTCCCATAGGATAATTAGAAACACCGCACATGACCAGCGATAATTACGATA
>DAXY01000026.1:302-1936 GCA_002506645.1 Vulcanisaeta distributa
TTTTTCGTGGTACATGCCTTACGGTGGCCTGGGAGAGCGACCTCGGCATTCCTGCCTCAACAACCCTGACCTTGACTACCTCACCATTGATCACGTAATTACTCGGCGCCTCAACCACCCTCTTGGCCCGGGACCTGTCGTAGTAAAGGATGACCTCGCCCTCACCAATACCAACTCCCCAGAAGCCCGTGTCGCCGGGCTTTACCAACTCCTCAAACAATGCGTCCCTAACACGCTTAAGCACGTCAGGACTTACCATTGAACTGCCCACCTCAACACTAATTAATAAACCCTCCCACGGCTAAGACAACCCTACTCATCAACCGTGGCCATGAACCTTTTGATTAAGTGAGTTCAGCGAGTCGTAGAGCATATGAATCCTGCTTAAACACTGACCCTAGCCAGCACGTCTAATACCGCCCTGCCCACCCTCATTACGACTTCCCTAAGCTCGCCCGCGGTTAGGAACCTGCCCGCCCTGCCCTCGGTCAGGTTATTACTCACTATCAGTACCGCCGCTGTCTTGACATTCCTGATTAGGCCCAGTAGGAATAGTATTGCTGTCTCCATCTCAACGCCTAGGAAGCCCCTGGAACCAAGCAAATCGACTAGGTCTTCCTCGGCATAGAAGGCATCACTACTATACACGGGACCGACCCACGGCTTAATCCCCATCGACTCGATGCCCCTGACCAACTCATTGAGTAATTGATAATCCGGTACCGCCGGATACGCTATGAAACCTCCCAAGTACTGCGCGTATATGCCTCCCTGGTTGTAGGCGGAGCCCGTGGGTATTACCACATCGCCAATACCCACCTCCCTCCTCAGGGCCCCAGTGGTCCCAAGCCTAATGATTACCCTAGCACCCATGCTTATTAACTCCTCAATGACTATGGCTGCCGATGGGGCCCCAATACCATGCGTCGCTATCGTCACGTCGACGCCGCCGTACCTGCCCGTGTACGTTATCAAGCCCCTATTCTCATTAACAAGCCTCGCCCCAGTAAGTAACCCGCTTAGGTGCCTAGCCCTTTCAGGGTCGCCGACTATCACGACCCTCTCGGCGATATCCCCTGGGTTGACCCTTAGGTGTATTGGCACCGGCATCACCTAAGCATGTCCAGCACTGGCGTCTTGCCAAAGTCCCCAAGGTCAACCTCAGACCCACTGCCTGGGTATGGTATTAACCTAAGGCCCACTGACCTGCGCTTAATACTGACAATCGCATGTAGGTCATTAATGAGCCCCCTCACGAGCGTGACCTGGCCACTTGGTATTGGCACCATGTCCACGCCCGCGACGCACGTCATTACGTACTTAACGAGCTTGGAGAACGTGACCAAGCCCTCCCTGGCCCTCGCCTTCAGCTTCTCATCCTCAGCAAGCGGCAGCATTACCTCGTTGAAGCCCGTCGTCCTGAATTGGCTGGATACGTCCCAAATTGCCCTATTCAACCTGTAAATCGCGCTTAATGTGCCCGGCCCGCCGAATTTAATTCCGTAAACCCTCTCGACCGCGTCAACTACGGACTCCTCACCCCAGGGCGATAGTGACACATCAATGCCCAGGTAATCAATGCCCAATTCACCGGCTATCTCCTTACCAATATCCTCAGCGGCCTTGAACACCCT
>DAXY01000026.1:2151-4961 GCA_002506645.1 Vulcanisaeta distributa
TTAACCACCCTACCCAACTCAAACCTTGAACCCATGGGTATGTTGATTGAGGCGTGTATGTACCCAAGGCCGCTGCTCAGCTTGCCCACGGTCCTTGATAATCCCTCGAAGTCCCAGGAAGGCTCAGTAAATGGTAACGTGACCCTCCAGGTCCTGACCTCCACACCCCTCTCCCTACCTATGCCCTCTGCAGCACTGCGTAGCTTAATTAATTCCTGCCTCAACTCATCAACGTCCACCCTACCATCCTCCACTGGGTAGAATAGGGTGACGGCGCGAATAATCATTAGGCCAGTTCCTACGCATCCTCATTTAAGTATTAAGTACTTTATTCANNGGTTAGTAGTAATACGTTAGGTAGTGATTATGCTCGTTAATGAAGGAGCCCCTCGCATACGCATTACAGACATGCCTCAATGGGCACTCATTGCAGCGCGGCTTATCCCTCACGCAGACTGCCCTACCGAGCCTCCAGAGGAAGTCGTCAAGGGCTATTGGGTCTAACCTACCAATCCTAATGACCGCATCCCAGGCATCGCGGACGGCAAGCCTAAGCTCAATATCCAGCTCCCTACTGAAGTGCGCGTTGCGCCTCATCAACTCGAGGACCCAATCCTCAAGCCTAACAATGCCCAGCCTATAGGCTATCCTCGTTAGGTGATTGTCTATTGGCAGCTTAATTTCCTGGGGCCTAACCTTCAGTAGGCCACGTAGCGCCAGGAACTTAATCAATAGGTAGGCCTTCTTCCTGACCGGGTCCTCATAAGCCGCCATGCCGGATAACCTATCAATCAGCTCCTCAACACTTGAAACATGGAACAGCCTAATGGTCGTCCCATAATTCTTAAACACGTAGGAACCAACATCCCTGAGCAGGTAAGCCCTAACCCCATAATCCCAGACAGGGCCATAATCACCGACAAGCCAATCCCTAACCACCGCCGGGTCGAGCCTCATTAAATTTGCGGGATTGAAGAAGGAACTATCCCTACTGAACATCTCCATGCCCAATCTCCAGAGCAGGTCAGAACCCGTGAACAACTCATCACCCACACGCCTAGTGAATTGCCTATCCCCAATGTTCGTCCTATGGTCTATGGCAACCATGGCCAGGAAGTAATTATACACGTCCTCAGCATCCGCATCCCTGGGCGGGTAGAACCTTAAGTCGAAGGCATCTGACCTATGCAGGTCCAGCGATGCCAATGCCCTAGCCACCTCAATGATTCTGTCCAGGTTTAGGGTCGCGGGTACCCTAGCCATGATTAGGTATACTGCCTCAGCGTTTATAATCCCTACGCAATGCCGCTATTGAGGAAGCCTTAGTAGTACTTCTTGAAGCCCAGCTGCGGCGCCACCTCCCTGAAGCACCTCCTGCATAGGTATAGCCCGTACTTCCTAATGACTGCCTCGTGAGTACCACACCTCTGGCACCTAATTACGGCCCTCCCGAACTTGCGCTCCCTTGGAGGCTTTATCTTCGCCATTCACACACTCGAGAGAGGGCCCAGTTAAAAGTATTTTTACCCGTGAAAAATTAATAACGGACCATACCACCTCAGCCCCGATGGCAATAACCATACTTAGCACGGTTGAGCTCCCCGAGAGGGCTAGGAAATTACTAAGCCATTATGACGTGAGTTTATACGAATTACCGAAGCTGGGCAGGGATGAGCAATTAAACGCGTTATCAAACGCGGAAATACTACTGTGCTGGTGCGGTAGGGAATTCGACCTGGCAAGCAATATCAAGTTAATGCCTAGGTTAAGGGTTATACAGACGTTCTCCGCGGGCGTCGACCACCTGCCATTCCCGGCAATACCCAGTAACGTGGAGATCTACAGCAACGCCGGCGCATACTCAGTGCCCGTGGCCGAGCACGCCTGGGCAATGATACTAACACTCGCCAAGGGACTTCATAGGCCCGTGTTGGACGCCAAGGAGTACCTGGGCAGTGAATTGACGAGCCCGCGCAGGGTATTCGAATCAACACTACTCATCCTCGGCACAGGGGGTATTGGTAGGGAAATAGCCAGGATCGGTAAGGAGGGGTTTAGGACACATAACATAGGCATTAACAGGAGCGGTAGACCGGCCGAGTACTTCGACGAGGTCTACCCAACGAGTAGGTTGATTGAGGTTCTGCCCAGGGCCGACATAGTGGCGATAGCCCTGCCGCTTAATAAGTACACAAGGGGGTTAATCGGCGAGAGGGAACTCAGGGCATTGAAGCCGGGCGCGATTGTGGTTAACGTGGGCCGCGGCGACGTGGTTAGGGAGGAGGACCTATACAAAGTGCTTAAGGAGAGGAGGGACATAAGGTTCGGCACTGACGTCTGGTGGGTTCACGAGGGACATGAGGAGATACCACCAAGGACACCACTAACCGCACTACCAAACTTCCTAGGCACGCCACACATAGCTGGCGGGGCCCAGAGGGACATTGCGGAGTACGCCATGGTGAGGGCTGTGGAGAACGTGATTAGGTACATAAGGGGCGAAACACCAATGAATAGGGTGGATAGGAATGATTACGTATAGGCCCAGTCACTCCTCCCAATACTCGCCATAACCAACGACCACGTCCAGCCCAGGCCTAAGCAATTGCCTTTAAAACATAGGAATGGGCGGTTAAGCACGGCATGGGTTAGGCACAACACCACCATTGAGTAATCCGAGGCCCAAGAAACGGCGGGAGCGGGATGGAGAGAGGGCAAGGCGGCGGTGGTCGCTTGGGATTGGTTGATGTAATGCATGACGTTAACGGTGAGTAGTTTACCTGGCCCATTATTCCTTACTTCATGGGTTA
>DAXY01000099.1 GCA_002506645.1 Vulcanisaeta distributa
GAGTTAGGTTTTTAATTACTTAGTCAACTTCATGATCAATGCCCAGGCGTAGGCGTGCCTCTGGGATGTCCCCATTCATCGCTGCTGGGTTGGTCAAGTTTAATGAGGCTAAGGAAATTGAGAGGATCAAGATAAGCCCGCAGGCCGTCATATTCCTCGGCATAGCAATCTCGGTGCTGATAATAATCCTAAAGTTCCTGGCCCCTCTTTGAGCCCATCCTCGCGAGCCCACCTTCATGAACAGCCCTTATAATGTCCTTAATAAGTTCAGGCCTCTCCTCAATTATCGTCCCCGTGACAATTGCGTCCGCGCCAGCCAGGGCCAATTCACCGGCCTTCTCTGGATCCCTAATACCGCCACCAACAATTAGCGGCTTACTGACCAATTGCTTAACCCTTGAAACCATCCTGGGCCTCACGGGCTCCCTGGCGCCGCTTCCCGCCTCCAGGTAAATCATGTCGAAGCCCATTAACTGGGCCGCGTATGCGTAGGCCAGCGCTATGTCATCCCTATCATAGGGTATTGGCCTCGCATTACTCACGTAACCGACGGCGCCACCATCACCAACAATTATGTACGCCAGCGATATTGGTTCAAGGCCCCTAAACCTCTTTAGCAGTAGTACCGAGGCCTGTACCTGGGCGCCTACTATGAAGTACGGATCGGCACTATTGAGTACGCTGAGGAAGAACACGGCATCCGCGTACCTGCTAAGGTTAGCCACGCTACCGGGGAATAGGATAATAGGTATTTTTAGTAGGCCCTTGACCGCGCTTAGGTACTCATCTAACTGCCCCTCGGATATGCCCAGTGAGCCGCCGACCATCAATGCATCACTGCCGTATTCCTGAACCATCAATGCGAACTCCCTAAACTCCCTGGCGGTGACCTTGTCTGGGTCGAGCAGCGTCATGTGTATTGTGCCGAACTCGGCAATGCGCTTAAGCAGGTAGTCCTTAATGCCCATAGTGAGTGAGAGATGGCCATGGAGTATTTTAAGTATCACTCCTCAGTATAACCCGTGTCCTCAGAATACTCACTCTCCTCACCATAGATATCCTCGTAACCTCCACCCTCGCCAAACTCCTCATTAGCCTCACCGAGGGCTTCTGTTGATTCCTGCCCCTCATTCAGCAATGGGTTTGACTTCGTTGCTAATTGAGTAAGTGACACGGTGACCTCCTTCTTAGGCTTGATTTGGCCCTGGTAGTAGAGGTCTACGAACTTATTGAAGTAGTCCACGGGGAGCAATCCAGGTATGTAGTTGAATTCCGCCTCGAGACCGCAATTACCGCAGTTAACCAATACCTTCCCCTCCTTCCTATCAATCTTCACATTAACTAATGGCGCACCACAGTGCGGGCATGTGAATATCTTCGGCAGCGTCTTCTTGGGCCTAAGCAATAATTTCTTACGACTCTTCCTCCTACGACCCATCGAAGCCCCAACTAAGCCTTAGTATATATATCTTTTTCTTCCTGATCCCAAGTAAATTATTAATAACTTATGAGTCCCGGTAAGTCAGTCGGGTATGTTCTCGTCACTCATCCGCGTAACTCTGAATCATCATGCGTATCTCCCTAGCCTAAATAAGGGGGCGCGCTATTAAAATTAAGCCCAGTCCATCGGTGTGGCCGTCATCGAGACGGTGGGTAGTGATTGGTGGCGTTTAACGACCTTATTAATAGTTCATGGGAGGCTGAGGCATCGAGGGAATACTTAAAAAACCATATTGAGGGTATAATTGATGCATGAATTAATCATGGGAATTACCTATTCTGTAATTACGTATTTAGTGTTCGCAATCGCGGCATTAGCCGCATCCGCGGTATTGGCCTACGCGGCATTAAGGGCTAGGGTAATTACTAGGGATGCCGTGGCGCCGTCAATGCTCGTGGGGTTCATGATACTCATTGGTGGGCTGCCATCAATACTACCGTTCGTAGTCTTCCTAGGTAGCTCGAGCTTCCTCACTAAGGTTGGTGTTGAGAGGAAGGAGGAGCTAGGCACTGCGGAGGATGTTAAGGGAAGGAATTGGAAGCAGGTACTGGCGGTCGGCTTGGTACCAGGCACATTAGCGTTATTGAGCGGCATAGCCTATTTCACCCACGAATCAGCCATGTACCAGTTGTTCTCCATTGCGGCCGTAACGAGTATTGCCTACTCAAACGCCGATACTTGGGCATCCGAGTTGGGCGTTTTGAGTAGGTCAAGGCCCAGGTTAATAACGAGGCCCTGGACCACAGTTGACCCCGGCGTGTCAGGCGGCGTCACCCTACTTGGCGAGTTGAGCTCATTCCTCGGCTCATCCACGATAGCGCTCACTTACCTAGGGGTCCAATACCTGCTTAAATTCCTGAGTTACGCGGATTCGGTAAATGCGTGGTTAGTCCTAATCGTCCTAGTTCTAGGTTATTTGGGTGAGGTTCTTGACAGCGTCTTCGGGGCCTTGCTCCAGCCCAAGTATTGGTGCCCGAGGTGTGGCGTTATGACTGATAGGGAGGTTCACGTGTGTGGTGAAAGGGCTATGAGGATTATGGGTAATTATGACCTTGAGAATGAGGATGTGAACCTACTCGTATCGGCCATAACGGCGGCGTTATCAATAATCACCCTATTATTCCTAATAGGCCCCCACGTGGTCATACCCAACTTATAAGGCTAACGCGTGGGTAATCAAGCGCCATGTAGGCCGTAGGTGCAGGCATATTCACTGCATATTTATGCCTGGATATACAGGGCTATTACGTATACGTACCTGGTCATGAACCCTTTAAATCCCGCTGTCTACGCCTATTTAATGACGCAGATAACGAATATTTACGCGGATTTCAAGAAAATCGAGGAGCTGGTGGCGAGGGGGTTGTGGGTGGCCGTCAAGTATGCCAGGGGCACCTGCGTAAGCTTCACCCCAAAGAAGGTGCTTGAGTATGCCGAATTCAACGAGGCAATACCAGTGGTACTGACCCTGGTTAAGCACGTGCTTAAGCAATTGAGTGATTCAGGCTACCTACAAATTGATAGCAGTAGGAGTATTGTTAGGTATAGGCTATGTAGGGACTCCAAGCTTTGGGGATTGATAAAACAGAGCAGCGGGCCTGAGGAGGTGCTAAAGTTCCTTGAGGAGGTAACTCAATAATCAGCATTCCAAAATCCAAACCTTAATAATAACTTAGTTGTACCACCCCTGCATGAGGAGCGGTAATGCGCCAGGCAAGGTACTAAGGGACTTTGGGGAAACCAACCTAATAAGTATTGCCAAGGGCATAATCAATTCTGCGGAGGACAATGATCTAGAGTTCATGGAGATTGATGGTAATATCCTGGCGATAAAGATTGATGGCCTATCACTGTCGACGTCTCGAATGCCCTTCATGACCTATTTCGACATGGGTTGGAAGGTAATGGCATCCGTGGGCAGCGACTTCCTCGTCAAGTTAAGCAAGCCCCTCTACGCCGTGGTCTCAATAACGCTGAGGGGCGACTCGGCCATTGATGACTTTAGGGAATTGATTAATGGATTAAATGATGGAGCGAATTACCTGGGCATGAGGTACCTCGGCGGTGACTTAAATGAGGGTAGAGATGACGTAATTGATGTTGCCGCGGTGGGTAAGCCATTAGCTGGCGTAATAGGTAGGAAGCCTAGGGTGGGTGATGCCCTAGTGACTAAGCCGTACTTCGGCTACACAGGCCTCGTCTTCAAGCTCTACTACAGTAATGAACTCGATAAGTGGATTGACTCGAAAGTCGTTAAGGAGGGCATTGAAATGCTGAGAAGGCCCAGGCCGGAAATTAACATGTTGAACGACCTAATAAGGCTCAGGGACTGCATTTCCGCAGGCATGGACTCAAGTGATGGTCTCGGTAAGGTCCTCTGGACCATGGCCATTGATGGTGGGGTTAAGATAATAGTTAATGAATTACCAGTGAATGATGAATTCCTCAATTCAGCAGGTGAGGTCGGTATTAATGTCGAGGAGGCCGTGTTTAACGGGGGTGAGGAGTTCCTACCAATATTCTCGGTTAGGAAGGATTGCGCCGCGGAATTTGAGAGGCTTGGTTTTAAGGCATTTGCAACGGTTGAGGAGGGCAACGGTGTCTACTTCAGGGACTCCCTGCTTAGGTATAGGGGTTGGGATTATTTCATTGGGTGGGTTTAGACCTCCAACGCCCTTATCTCGCCCCTCACGAAAATCTCGCGCGTCAACGACATAATCACCACTATGGCAATTACGTAAAGGGCCGTGGTTATTAAGAACATTAGTTGATAGGAGGACTTGGCAGGCAGTGTTAACCAAAATAGTGGCTTTAGCGATAGTATGACCGAGGCTTGGTACATGCTCATTAACGAGCCCGCGACCGCGGGCCCCCAGGCACCGCCTATGTTCCGGAACACGGAGTTTAAGCCTGTGGCCAGGCCCATGTTACTCCTACCCACTGAGAAGACCAGTATGTTTATTACGGCAACATTGACCATGCTTATCCCAGCGGCTAGCACGGACATGGACCCCACCACATAGGATAAGCCGTAGAATGAGGTGTAGGTTAGCATTAGTAGGCCGATTATGGCAATCAACGAGCCAATAACCGCCACCTTCTTAGCGCCAATGTCCGTGATGACCCTGCCGGCTATCGGCGCCACGATCATTTGAACCACCGCCATGGGTATCATCATGATGCCTGTATCGAGTATTGAAAGGTCATAACCAAGGGGCCTCGGTGACTCGAGTAAGTAGGTTAGGGCCTGGGCCATTAGGAATAGTGCGAAGCCGGCTAGGGCGACGCCGATGTTCGCGGCCATGACGTTTCTATTACTCAATAGGTTTATTGGGACGAGTGGGTTATTTATCGTCGTTTCATATAATACGAAAACGCCGAAGCCTAGTACGAAAAGCAGTAGGAGCAACATCACCAGTGGGTCTGTCCACCCATAGGTTGGCGCGTCCGTAACTGCTATTAAGCCGCTAGCCAGCGATGTAGAGAGTAGGAATAAGCCCACCCAATCAATTGGTTGCGGATTCCTAACCCTACTCTCCCTAATGTATAGGTAAACCATTAAATCCTCAATTACTATGAATGGGTATACCGTGTGGTACGTGGCCTGCCAACCGAGGGTTTGCGACACGTAGGCGCCAAGGGGCAGCGACACGGCCATGCCCACGCCGAACATGGCGCTTATTAATCCCTGGACCTGAGGTATCATGCGCGGTGGGAATTCCTCCCTAACTATGGCGAAGGCCAGGGGCATCATGGCCATGCCAACGCCCTGCAAGGCCCTACCCACCAGGAGCATTCCATAACTCGTGGAGAAACCCGTTATTAGGGCGCCCACCGTGTACGTTATCATGGTTACCATGAGGATTTTCTTCTTACCGTACATATCGCCAAGCTTACCCATTATTGCGGAGGATAGCGTACCCATGAGTATGTATATGGATAGTATCCAGGAGGCGTCCGCCGCGGATATGCTCAAGTCCCTTTGAATAGTTGGTAGTGATGGTATGAGCATTCCCTCTGTATACATAACCACAAGCGTTAAAGTGACCAATATCGCGGTTGCCCTCCAGGCATAGGCAACGTCATACCCACCCTCTACACTAGCTCCACCTCCACGCACTCGCCATCACCGCCGCAGAGCACTTCATACGATACGAGCCTACCCTGGTAATTGCCCGGCCCCTGATCACCATAAGACACGTGCATACCGCGATTATTGTTACCGCCCAACCTACGCCTCCTTACCGCGGCGATTATGCCTATCACGATCACGATAATTATTAGTACTAGGACTATCCACAGGAGCACGTTTGGCGCCGGCTTCACGTCTACGTAAGTGGTCACGGACTCGGTCAATGGGTACATGGAACCCGTCTGGTTCCACACGAACATGAGCACCAATGGGTAACTCCCCGGCCTGGCATTCGAATCAACATCGACTAGGAATGTGACGTTTATTTCCTGGCCCGGCCTTAAGTCGCCAATAAATGCTTGGGAAGCCGTTAATGCCGAGAGTGGGTTGCTCGATGATACGTGAGGCTGTATTACCTGCCCCGTGGATATGGTCACCACTATGTTCTTGGCCTCGACAGGCCCCTCATTCATTATAGTTATGGTTATCGGCACCTTGGACTCGCCCGGTGACAGCGTTGGTGAGGTTATTGTGCTAAGCAGTGCGCCTAGGTTCGATAGGCTTGGGCTTGGTGGTTGTGGGTAACTAACGCCAACAACCACCAGGTTAGCCCTGGGCCTAACATTCAATTGGTAATACCTGGTGGTTGACCCGCCGTCGTAGGCCACGGTAATGACCATCGTGTAATTACCTGGGCTACTCGGTAGGCTTATGGGTATTGTCAATTGGATCGGCTTTCCCGGCGGTATTGCACCGAGTACTAGCGGCATGCTCACCAGCGGCGATGCACCCGTGCAATTTATGTAGAGTTCAGCATCGTAGGCAATGCCCGACCCTATATTAACAATACTCAGCACCAACTGGGCCATCGGGTAGCCCTGGAAGACCTCCGGCGGGTTTGTGGCCACTGACTGAATATAAACAATGGGTTCCTGGGGCACTATAAGCGTTGCGTTGATTACGCTATCCACGCCCGTGAAGTAATCAATCCCTAACTCAAGCGTGTAGTTGCCCTGCGGTATATAGCTTGGCACGTAGGCGTAAAACGTGAGCGGCACGGGCTGGCCCGGCGGTAGGGCCGGCAGGTGCTGTGTCGTATTAACTATGCTAAGCTGCGGCGGTTCTGACAGTAGCGTAACCGTCACGTTATACGCTGGGGTATTTCCATAGTTTGTCAGGTATATTGTTATTGGCACGTACGACCCAGGCAGCGCCTGGACCACATTATCCGGCGTACCTATCATTGCGGTTGCCTCAAAACCCACGTAACCAAGTATGGGCACGGAAACGTTGGTGCTCACGCTCTCCGATGACTTGGACGTGGATATTGAGGGTATTGAACCCATCACCGTCGGTATCTGTATCGTCACAGGCACGGTCTTAACGCCGGTTATGACCGGCGTACCGTTGTAAAGCGTCGTAGTTACCAGGGTGGTTACGGGTATTGAAATTGTTTGATAAACAATTAGCGGCTTAACACTTGTCGTTACGTTAACCTCGGTATAATTGACAATTATCGGCACCTGGTAAATACCCATGGAAGCGCCTGGATCGACCTGGACGTAGACAATGCACGAACTATTACCCTCGGGAGGTACCACGGGTATTTGGCAGTAGTTCGATGATGAGTTAACGTAGTAAATAGGCTTTATTAGCGACGAGTTTATGGTTATCGTCACATTAAATAGGTAGGCCTGCATTGGGTTAAACACGGTGAATACTAGGTATGAATCCTCGCCAGGTGCCACGGGTTGGTTAAGTAACCAGTGGGCCAGGACTATTATAGATAGTGATATCGGATCCATCAAAAACACAGTGTGGGCTATTCCCATTTAAAAACCATTCTTAATTATCGAATAGATATCGCTGGGAGATACGTGCGAAAAAGTTAATAAACCAAGGACATGGGTATTGAACTTGCGGGGGTGCCCGAGCCAGGTCAAAGGGGACGGGTTTAGGTCCCGTTGGCGAAGGCCTGCGTGGGTTCAAATCCCACCCCCCGCACCAAAATAGAACAAGCCGAGAAATGCATTGGCTATGGAATGCATTAACCACCATCTGGTGGTGCTTCCATAACGTGGTTGTGAGTTAGGGTTTTTAACCATGCCTCTCGCTGAACGTGTATGATCATTAGACATACGTATGAGGGTGATGACATTAATCCAATGACCGTGGCAATAGTGGGTTTGGCCACATCAATAATCCTCCTACTATTCATAAGGTTGATTAGGCCCATA
>DAXY01000072.1:0-4122 GCA_002506645.1 Vulcanisaeta distributa
TAGCTGAGGGAGGTTGCCGAGAAGTCTATACCAACGTTTATCACGTCATAAAGCGCTATGAAATAGCCAAAGGCCAGGAATATGAGTACCGAGAGGGTAGGGCGGCCACGGGCAACCTATCGATCCTCGCGATCAACTCCGCAGCCACGTTTTTACCGCCCATATTAAAAATGAGTCAGGAAAGCACGGGCCTTGAGGGTTGTCCACCGCGCTGGGTTTTACTAACTACTTAGGCACTGCGGCACTTCCTATGTATAACTAGGTAGGACACGTAGGCGAGCCCCAGGGTTATGACTAGAAGGAATGCGCCAACCGCCGCGTAGCCCATCGTGAATGACCTTATTGATAGGTATAGGAGGAGTAGTGGTGGTAGTAGGGCCAGGGCTGGGCATACGCGCTTTACACGGTTCAGGGGATTGGGCACACCGCGTGAGCCCCCTGCAATTAGTCTCAGCGCCTCACCCAACCTCCTACTGTTTGGCTCAACGTAGAGCCTCACGTAGCCGAGCCTCAGTAATTCATCCACGGCCTTCCTCTCATCCTCAGTGAGTGAATCATACGCAACCCTACCCCTGCTGAGTATTTTCCTCAGCAATTCCCTACCTCCCTCGCTCAGCTCGCCCACCTCAGGATCACCTCGCTAATTACTTCCGACGGTGATAACTGCCTGAATAGGGCGTTATGGGCCCTGAGCAGCTCAACCGCCGTGCTTAGCCTGATGGATACCTCATCGGGGCTCTCGCCATAGATAATGAGGTAGTTACTACCGCCATCGCTCATGATAGCGCCGAGGTTGATTAAGTCATGGAGTAGTGACGAGTCCAGGGCATTGATCCGCAATGCAGAGACCCACCTATCGCCTATGCGCACCACGCCATCACCAACACCAATACTAATGCAGACCCTACTCAGCCTTAGGTCACCAACTCCCTGGGAAGACACGCTCCTAAGCAACTTAACCCTAGTCACCGTTGACCCCTCCCTCACGCCTCCCCTGCGCTTGATGATTGCGAAGTAGATAATCAGTGCGATGATTAATGCGGCGATGAATAGCACGGGACTTATAATGAAGAGCAGGAGAGAGACTAGGATTCCCAAGACCCAGTACCAATTTCTCCTTAAAAAATCGCTAAACATGACCGCCTTAGGCATTTAGTGGCCGAGGAACTTAATTAATTAATTGGATAAAAAGAGTAGTGAGTATGGAGGAGAAAGGCGTCATTAAGTATGGATCAATGACCCCAAACTCATATAAATCCACATAGGGACTGGCGAGGCAGGTGAATAATTGCTTTATTAAGCATTCCACGGTTCACGGAAACCCAGCACATTCCTAATCTAACTTTCATACTGCAAATTAATTTGCAATCTTTATAAGAAACTAAAACGCAGAGACAGACGTATGCCTAAGAAGTCCAAGAAGACGGAGGAAAAGAAGGAGGAGAAGAAGGCAGAGAAGAAATGAGTTGCTGACTCACCGTGTGGATGATGTTCCTTAAATTTCAAAATTAATTTCTATTCCATTTTTCATTTTAATTCCACGCCGCGGCACTCCCTGATAAATAATTGGCCGGCTGTGCACCTAGCAGCGGCATAACTCCCCTTCTGTACCATCTATCTAAGGCCCTACCCGGACCTCACCCGTGGAGATCACAGGTCCTTACTTGGGCCACCGTCCCCTCACGACCTCTCGGTCGGCGGGTTGCCCCGCGGGGACCCACGGCGATGTGGGGAAGTTTCCTCAGGCGAGCCGTTGCCGAGCTCGCCCGGTTGCCTGCCGCTGCTAGGTGCACAGCCGCTTGTTATAGTCGCCTAGGCCGATATAAAGCTTATCCCATTTATCGATTTACCCTCCTCATGTGCTGAAATCTTATTAAACCCTTAATGCCAATTCGTTTTTGAATGGGTAATTACGTATATCCAGACGCCATTATAGCGACCGCGGGCCACGTGGATCATGGAAAGACCACACTCGTGCATGCGCTCAGTGGGGTTTGGGTTGCTAGGTATAGTGAGGAGATTAAGAGGGCCATGACCGTTAAGCTCGGTTACATAACCATTGGCCTTTATGAGTGCCCATCGATGGAGGGCGACTTTAGGATTGTGAGTGATGGATTGCTTAAGGATGGTAAGTGCCCCAATGGCGATGAACCAGTACTGAGGAGGAAGGTTTCAATACTTGACGTGCCTGGCCATGAGGTATTGATTAGTACGATGATATCCGGCATATCCTACATCGACGCAGCACTGCTCGTGATCGACGCCTCAATGCCCGTGCCACAGCCGCAGACCGAGGAGCACTTCACGGCATTGACCATAATGGGCCTGGACAAGTTAATAGTCGTTCAGAACAAGCTTGACCTAGTCAGTAAGGAGCAGGCCCTTGAGAATTATAGGCAGATTAGGCAATTCCTCAGTAATACCTGGGCGAGTAACTCGCCAGTAATACCCGTGTCCTCACTCCACAAGGTCAATATTGAGGCAGTATCGACACTAATTGATAAGTTAGTACCGCCCAAGGAGGCGGCGGGCGGTGACTTCAGAATGCTGGTCCTGAGGAGCTTTAACGTTAATAGGCCCGGCACGCCGCCGGATAAACTCGTTGGTGGCGTGTTGGGGGGCACAGTGGTTAGGGGCTGGGCAAGGGTTGGTGATGAGATTGAGATAAGGCCAGGCCTTAGGTTAGGCGGTAAGTACGAGCCCATAATCACGAGGATAGTCAGTATAGCCATTGGTAATGAGCATATTGAGGAGGCCAGGCCAGGTGGTTTGGTGGGCATTGGTACGGAACTCGACCCGGCATTGACGAAGGCCGACTCGCTGGTGGGCAGCGTCGTTGGCAGGCCAGGCACATTACCGCCCGTGTGGACCGAACTAACCCTAGAGTTCCACAGGATTGAGAGACCCGGCGACAAGGCCTTGGCGGAGGTTACGTTTAAGCCCAAGGACGTGGTCATGGTTCACGTGGGATCGGCAGCCGTCATGGGCATAGTTAGGGGATTCCATGGAGATAGGCTCGATGTGGTGCTTAGGAAGGCCGTGGCCGCCGAGGAGGGTTCAAAGGCCGTAATCACTAGGCAGGTCAATAATAGGTGGAGGGTTGTTGGTTATGGATTGCTGAAGGGCGGTAATGCAGTCCTTGAGTGAGGCCATGGGGGGTTTAAGGATTGAGTGCGTGGTGTTCGACACGAGCGCCCTACTGCTCATGTTCACGGAGCACGTGCACGTCATTGACCAAGTCCTCGAGTTGGTTAATTCACCAATAATACCCATAGTCCCATACCCAATACTCAATGAATTAATGAAGCTAAGCAGGTCAGGTAGGCCGGGGATAATTAGGGCCTCCGGTAGTGCCCTTAATTACGTCATTAACAACTTCTCAATAGCCAACGCGGCAGGCCCACCCGACGACTCCGTAATCGAGGTTTCTAGGAGGTATAACTGCGCCGCCGTGACCTGCGACATGAAGTTACTAAGGAGGTTGAGGCAATTGGGTATTAGGGCAATTTACCTAAGGGCCAGCTCAGGCAGGCTTGAGGCGGATTACGAATTTTAACGATTTTTATTTTTATTTGAGGGATTCTGCTATATTATTAATTATTTATTGTTTTTATCATTAATCACGCCATTGGTCTCCTTGGCCGTGTTGATCACTGAGACCACAATGCCGGCCGCGGTCCTCTCCACATCGCCCTGCGTTGCGAAGGCGAATTCGTCATACGCAACCTCGCCGTGAATCTCCCTATCACCAACCCTGAGAGCCTCAATGGGCGCCCTGAGTGGCGTTACCTTACTTACCAGCTTTAGAATTAGGTACGTCATTAACACATCGTATGCGATCACCACCGCAACGCCCAGCAGCTGCAGGACTACTTGGTATGGGTTACCGTAAAGCGCGCCCCTTAAGCCTGGGTCTACGTACTTCGTGATGTTTGGGTCCGCGAAGACTCCCGTGAGTATTCCACCCACTATTCCTGGAACTGCGTGGTCTGAGAAAACGCCTAACGCATCATCAATGTGTCTCGTTAGTTTGGACCTAAACTGGAACATGTTCAGTGAGTACCACGCCGCGGCGCTGGACACGGCGCCAATTATTATGGCCCCAACGCCATTGACGTAACC
>DAXY01000072.1:4208-6645 GCA_002506645.1 Vulcanisaeta distributa
GTGGCCAGGTTCGTGTTTATCACAGCTATGGCGGCGTCTATGGTTGATCCATAGGGATCACCGCCATTAAACCCATTCCAACCAAGCCAGACTAGGCCAAGCCCGGCCGCGACCTGGGTTAGGTTGTGAGGTTGTAACTTCCTCTCCTCAACTAACCTCTCACCAACCATTGCGGCCGTCACGAAGGCCGCTATACCGGCATCGACGTGTATTACGTAGCCGCCTGAGAAATCAACAACGCCGAGCTGCGAGAGCCAACCACCGCCCCAGAGCCAGAAGGCCACTGGGCTATAGACTAGGAGTGACCACAGCGGTACGAAGAGCATCCAGGCCTTGAAGTTCATCCTCTCTATCAGGGCACCAACAATGAGTGCCGGCGTTATTGCGGCGAAGACGAATTGGAAGAAGATTAACGTTGACATGGCTATGTTCGGGTACTGCTGGGCGGCTGGAACACTGGCCTGGGATGCTATGACGCTGCTCGTTAGTGCCGGTATTGGCGTACCCAGTATGTTGAAGCCGCCAATCCTTATGGATGCAGGCCCGAAGGCGAACATGTAACCCGCCAGCACCCAAACAATCAGTACTACCGCGAAGGCGTAGAGAACCATCATCATGGTGTTTATGGCATACTTACGCTTAGTCATGCCGCCATAAAGTAGCATGAGACCAGGCACGCTTTGGAGACCCACGAGGGTTGCTGCGGTGAGCATCCACGCATTACTGCCTGTGTCAAGCCATGGGGGTACTGAGGCGGGTGGGTAGCCGGATAGGTTTGGTGGAGTGTCTGCTTTAACGGCCGTTGCGGTTATTAACACGGCAACGGCCAGTATTGGGGCGAGCCTAGTCAGTATTATTAACCTATTTATCCTATTTACCGTTTTAGTTGGTCACCGGGCACGAGTTATGTAGACTCTCTAGTTTATAAGCATTTCCCCATATGATATTTATATTAACGTGATGGAAATATTGAATGAGGAGATAAGTATACTCAATATATATTTTTAGCCCATTCTATATAGATCGTTTTGACCGGGGTTACGCCGTGATTAGGTACCTATTGTATTCCCATTGTGTTATTACGTTCCAGGTCTTCTCCCAGGGACCGACGTTTGTGAGGTAGTCCTCCCACTCATTCTGCTTAATCTTGATGTAGGCATTAACCAATTCACTGGGTAGTTCAGTGGCTAGAAAGCTCTTTGAGAACTCCTTAATCGTGTCCTCGAGGGTGGCCGGGGTTTCTGGGGCGTTCGTTAATTCGTAGGCTACTTCGTCGGTTGGTGGCGGTGGTTCCCTCCTCTCCTCAATGCCCTTAATCACTGTCCTTACTATGGCCGCGAAGGCCAGGTATGGGTTCATGCTCGGGTCTGGGTGCCTATACTCAATCCTGTTAATCCTCATTTTGTACTGCGGTATCCTAATCATGGCGCTCCTATTCGCGTACCCCCAGACAATTCTCGTAGGTGCCTCGTGATGGGGCACCAACCTCTTGTATGAGTTCACAAGCGGCGCTACGAAGGTGCTCAGCGCCCTCGCATTACTCAGTATCGCGCTTATTGCGTACCCACACTCCTCAGTTATCTTCCCCGTGTTACTTAAGAACAGGTTCTTACCATCCCTCCAGACGCTTATGTGGGTGTGGGCACCACTGCCATTCACGCCCCAGAAGGGCTTCGGCATAAACGTGGCCACTAGGCCGTACTTCCTCGCGATGTCCTTAGCCATTATTTTAAAGTAAATCACCTGATCGGCAAGCCTCAGCGGGTCCGTAGCCCCTATGTTTATCTCGTACTGACTCGGCGCAACCTCATGGTGCGTCTTCGTATAGTTAATGCCAGCCTCAGCCACTGCCGTAATCAACTCCTTCATGAACTGGGACTGGGTGGTCACGTTCCAGCCATCAAAGTAAATGCCAGAGTCAGCAAACGCTGGCTTACCGCCGTCCTCCTTAACAACGAAGAACTCAACCTCAACGCCCATTAGGAACTCATAGCCCTTGGACCTCGCCTCCTCGAGGGTGTCGTTAAGGACCCTCCTTGGGTCGAGCGGTGATGGTTTATCCGATATGTCAGAGACCATGGTGAATACGTCGGCCACCTTACCATCCTGCCAATACTCAATATACACGGCCCTGGGGTCTACATAGGCTACGAAGTCGCTCTTATTCACCGTCGAGTATGACGGTATTGAGGATGCGTCAAAGGGCATACCGTCGATGAAGAGGTCCTTAGCCATGTCTATTGGGACTATTTCAGACCTTGGTGCGCCATTTATATCCACTATTATGAACTTCACGTACTTTATGCCCGAACCCTTTAGTATTCTCCATAGGTCTACAGGTTCGATTTCTAGGTTTTTTGTGGGCACGGATAATGTGCGGGAGGGATTTTTTAAGCTTTATTCTTATTATACTTAGTCTTCCCATAATGATACATAG
>DAXY01000072.1:6676-6869 GCA_002506645.1 Vulcanisaeta distributa
TTATAATTAAAGTTTAGCCGAACCACATACCGTGTTATCACAGGCACGGAATTAAGCCCTGGGTGGGCCGAGAAATGCAAAGGCTTTATTAATGGGTTCCTTAGGTTGGTGCTGATATGATGCAGATTAAGCTTGGCTTTGAGGAGTGGCGTAAGTTGAGTAAGGAGGTTGAAAGGATTGCGCAGGGTGAGGA
>DAXY01000072.1:6912-9528 GCA_002506645.1 Vulcanisaeta distributa
TTGAGGAGCATGAGCATCATCACCATCACATAACGGAGCTGCCTAAGGAGGTTTTTGAGGAATTGAATGAGTTCATGGACCTACTAAAGACGAAGTATAACGCCAAGATAGACCACCACGTGCATGGGGACCACGCGGGTGTCGTGGCCTCAATAATGACGAGCGGTAAGGACGCAATTAACGTGTTTAGGAACCTAATCGATGATGCGAAGGGCTGCGAAAACTGCATATTGGCCGGGGTTGATGGGGAGTTCCACCTGGGTAATGACGTTAGTGTAATATTCTTTGGCGATAGTTATAAGCTAACATTCATACTGCCTGCCCAGGACGGCAGGAGGTTAATAATTAGTGAGGTAAATACCTAGGGCTTAACACCGAGGTAAGTCTCGATGTACCTCCTCATCGTGTTATAATCAACAGCACCTATGACCCTGTAAACCTCCTCACCATCCCTAAACAGTATTGTGGTTGGTATCGACATGACGCCATACTCAGCAGCCACCTCGGGGCTTGCGTCAACATCGACGCGCCCAAAGAACACCTTGCCCGCAAATACCTGGGACAATTTATTGAGTATCGGCTCCATTATCCTGCAGGGCATGCACCAGTCAGCGTAGAAGTCAATTACCGAGGCCTCGCAATCCCTGGTGTATGTTATGAAGTTCGCGCTGTTGAGCATTACGATACCCCTAGGGCACATGGGCTCCTCACGTGATGACTTCTCGAACTCCCTGACCCGCGACATTACCATCCTCCTATAGATCCTCTCAATCAACTCCCTATCCTCACCCATCCCTAGGTAGTTATTGATGACCCTTTAAAAGGCATTTATGCTTACCAGCGGTCCCTGCCTAACCCATTATGTCGATACCATACACCTTACTGATGTTATCTACGCAGAGCACATGAAGGAACTCCTCATTGATTAAACCACTCGTTAGGTAATTCCTTAATTTCCTGGCGAGGGTCCACGGCGGTATTACCGCGCCAGGCCTCCTGGGGTCATCCATGAAGTCGCTCTCGACAACGAACCTGGGGCCGTGTTTAACGGCCTCCTCAAACTCGCCCCTCCTACCCATGGGTATTGACGGCATTAAGCCATTGTCAATGGCTAGGTCAATCACGGCAGGTTCGGCATGATGCATTATGACGCTATTCGGCCTATTGCCCGCCCTCCTAACCATGCCCGCTATTGATGATGCCGTAGCCTGCCCATTCCTCTCCAGGTGTAGGTGAACCACCGCATTAATGTCCCTGGCAACGCCGAAGGCGTACTCGAGGAGTTCATTGAAGAGGTCCACGACATCGCTTGGGACCTCCCAATGCGGCCTACCGATCTCCCCAATACCCACAGCCTTACCCTCCCTAACGTACTCAGCCGCTAGGTCTATGCCCCTCCTCATGAAGTTCATAACCTCATCCCTGGACCAACCCCTCCTGAGCAGTTCGTAGCCCTCGGCCGGGTGCAGGCCAACAACGGCCACGGACTTAACGCCCTCCTCATTCATTATCCTCGCCGACTCCACGGTAATGTCGTACATTCTCCTAACGCTGTCCAGATCGCCGGGCGTTAATCCAAGGCTCCAGGTTAGCAGGGCGACTATAACAATGAACCTACCGCCCTCCCTCCTAAACCTCCTCGCTAATTCCCTCGGCCCCATGCCAATTACTGGGTTTGTGTGCGCGTGGTTATCGCACAGCGGTAAATCCCTCATCGCCATGCTGCTTCACGCTTTTATTAGGCCTAATTAAAATCCCTTGGGTGATACTTGGTAATCAATTACTAAGCGCCTTGAGGGACCTCGGCATACGTAGGCTGTGCATACCCAGAAGGCTAAGGTGTAATTACTACCTGCCCCAGTGCATTGCCATTAACCTAATGCTGGGCAGGTACGTACTATGCTTAGGTGGTTATGGGGATCGCGAGGTTTTTAATGGCGGAGACATTGAGATACTTACTTCGTCTAGGCTGGGCCAATCACCGTGTGATGCGCATCTGGCTAAGCCGAGCGACTGTGCGGCATCTCTCGAATTACTCATGGACGTACCCAACAGGCCGCGCTTCGTAATAGACCTATCCCTGTGGGGCGATCACACGGATTCCGAGAAGAACGAGCTCGTTGAGCAGGTACTGGCCTCAATAGGGGTTGTTAGGAGGTATCTTTGGGACTCCAGCCTAGAGCTTACGAGCGTTCCTGGAGAGTTCCTGGAGAGGTTTAGTAGGTTTGCCAGGGGGTTTAGGCATGGCGTTGTTATTAGCCGGGATAAACCGGTTATTCGCGGCAATGCGGTGATGCTCGATCCAGAGGGTGATTGCGTCCTAAATGAGGGATTGATTAGTGGGGTGGATATGTTCATTATCGGCGGCATAGTTGATAAGGAGAGAAGGGTTAAGGGCGAGACGACTAGGTTGTATAGGTTGTTGGGACTTAACGTGCCTAGGTGTAGGGTCGAGCTCAGGGGCTCGGTGATCGGCGTTCCCGATAGGATAAATAAGATCATCGAGATAGTGTTAATGACAATCTTCGAGACCAAAGACATTGAGGGGGCGATAATCAGGGCCATGGCCAAGAGGGATAGGGTGAATAGGCTGCTCTACGAGGTCCAGAGGGCCGC
>DAXY01000072.1:9580-15315 GCA_002506645.1 Vulcanisaeta distributa
ACGAGTAGGGAGCTGGAGCTCGCGTTGAGGAAGTCCCAAGTCCGCGTTGTTGATGATGAGGAATTAAACAAGTACCTATCACTCGGCATTGCCAGGCCCGGGCCGCTGACGCGTAGGTACGTAAGTAAAGCATAAAAACTCATTAGGCGCCTTGACGAGCAATTATGCCAAGGCCCGCGTTGAGGTCTAGGAAATTGAGGAGGACGCAGACCAAGACGCCGGGTGGTAGGCATGTGGTTCATTACGAGAAGAGGTTCGCATCAAAGCCCAGGTGCGCCATCTGCGGTAGGCCACTGCAGGGAATTGACGAGGCCAGGGTTAAGACGAGGCACATGGCTGGGTTAACAGTCTCTAGGCCATACGGCGGTCACATCTGCCATAGGTGCTTAGCCCTCGCCCTTAGGATGGCCGTACGCCTATCAACAACGTGATCGTTAATGGGCGTTATAGCAATCTCTGGACAGGTGGCCAGTGGGAAGACCACAGTGGCTAGGGAATTGGCGAGGAGGCTAAATTATAGGTTTGTATCCATCGGCGAGCTCTTCAGGAGGGTTGCTAGCCAGAGGGGTGTGTCCCTGCTTGAGCTCCATAGGATTGCCGAGACGGACTTCAGCATTGATAGGGCCGTTGATGAGGAGGCGATCAGGGAGGCTAGGAGGGGTAATGTGGTCATTGAGGGGCACCTGGCTGCCTGGATTCTTAGGGACATCGCTGATGTGCGTATTTACCTTAAGGCAGACATTGGTGTTAGGTCCCGGAGGCTCTCGGCTAGGGATGGTAAGAGCGTTGAGGATGCTATGAGTGAGATAAGGGCTCGGGAGGAGTCGAATAGGAGGAGGTACTTGACGATTTATGGTATAGACATAAGCGATATGTCGATTTTTGACCTGGTCATTGACACCACGTACATAGGTACCGAGAGGGTTATTGAAATTGCCTATGAGTATGTGTATGACGTACTACATAACAGGGGCAGGTTTTAAACAAGCGTTTTGATTCCGTAGTGGGACTTACCCAACAACCTTCCTATACATCCTCAACCATGTATATATGGATTCGCCGCCGGCCACGTACTTATCCTTCATGAGCCTGTAGGCGGATACGTAGCCCTTATAAACGAGGTATGCATAGTAGCTGTTTAGCTTTGCCTTAATCACGTTTGTTTTGTCCGACCTGGCCATGAGCAGGGCCATGTGGTATGCGTAGTACTCCCTATTCCTCTCATCACCATTCCACCACTTATCATATAGGGTGTCCAGGAAACCTATGTACTCATCAATTTTATCCCTGAATGGGTCCCTCACATACTTCATTAGTACGTCCTTCAACTCATCCTTCCACGTCCTAACCTCCTTGGGCTGTATAACACTCATCAAGTGATTCTTCCTTCTTTCTATTTAAATCTTTCTCTTTTTCATATAAAGAGAAGTTGATTACAAACCTCAACCACCTAGCAATGGGCTTACCTTAATCCCTGAACTACTCAGTAAATACTGAATTGCATAGTAGGAATACTTAGCAATAACCTCTAGAAATGTGTAGGATAAGTAACCCAACTTATAAATAATGTAACCACCCATGTAAAGTAACTCACTGACCTGCCTATTGCCAATACTAAATATGTAGGCCTTTAACTCCGCCTTAAATGGGGTGACTATTGTGTATATTAGGGCTAGGGCAACAATCACCAGTAATACCTCAAAGAATATCCTAACCGCGCCCATAACGCGATCATTGATATAATGCTGCGCAAATAAACCAATTAAATATTTTATTAAATATTTTATATTGAGTATAGGTGCGGCTATAGGTAGAAGGCTATTGAGGCGTAGCCCACTGTCTCAAGCATATACCCGCTGGTATCACCAGATGTTGCGTGCCTGAGCAGGACCACGTTCTTAACACCGAGCCTCTTGGCAGCCACTATGGCCGTCGCAATGGCGCCGTATCCGCAAGCCGATACGTCGAAGCGCTCAATCACGTCAAAGAAGGAATCCTCATCAAGCCTGAGGACTGGGTCTATGGCCTTCATATCCTTCTCCGTGGTTACTTCATGTGGTTCGTAGTGGTTCCAATCGCTCGAAGCCACGTACACCACGGATCCCTGCTCATGGCTTGATATAACCTCCGCTATCGCATTGCCCAGGTCCCTGGCCACCTCCTTGGTCTGTCTCCAGATTATTATTGGGACTATCTTCACGTTATTGCCGAACATGTACTGTATAAATGGTAATTGAACCTCGAGTGAGTGTTCCTGGGCAAAGGCGTAGACGTCGGGTTCAAGGTACTTAACCCTACTCATTAATTCCCTAGCCAACTCCGCATCAACCTCGAGCGTTCCAAGCGGGGTCTCCCACGCACCCTCGGAATAAATCGCCACCGGAGCCCCAATGCCGTAGTGGTTAGGCCCAACCAATATAAACGTCCTTGGGTTGTGAAACCTGTAAATCTCTGCGAAGGACATGGCGGCTATGGGGCCTGAGTAGATGTACCCGGCGTGTGGGACGATGACTATTGGCACCGCCTTATAACCCTCACGGGGCTGCTTAACCAATTGCCCAGGGCCCAGTTGATGGCTTATTGACCACTCAATCTGCTTAATCAACTTATCCCTATCAGCCTCATAGAACGCGCCGGCAACCGCTGGTTTACGTACCCGAGCCATTAAGGGCTACCTCAAATTAGTGGAATAAACGCTTTACTTCATCATTGTTGCTGCTGGGTCAATCCTTCGATGGAGACCTTAACCTCGAACTCCTCAGGAGGCACTGGCAAGTCCTCACCCTCCTTCAACTCGCCCCTAACCCTAAGCACCTGCCTAGCCAGTAACCAATACACTAGGGCTAGGCTTCTCCTACCCTTGTTATTGCAGGGTATTATTAAGTCCACGTAGGATATGGGCGTGTCGGTATCGACTAGGGCAATCACGGGTATACCCATCGAGGCCGCCTCCTCAATGGCCTGCACATCGGCCTTTGGGTCCGTGGATATCAGTAGATCAGCCTCTATGTAGTGGTTTAGGTTCGGGTTAGTGAACGTGCCTGGTATGAACCTACCCGTTATTGCCCTACACCTAACGAATTTACAGAACATCTCAACGGGCTTGAAGCCGTAGGGCTTCGCCGAGTAGGCAACGACCTTCCCTGGGTCGTACATCGCGATCATCTTGGCGGCAATCCTAATCCTCTCATCAATCTTCCTAAGGTTGAGTATCCTAAGCCCATCAGGCCTAACGGAGAATACGAAACCCCTCCTCTGGAGATAGGCATTCGACACCCTAGTGCCAAGCCTAACGCCGGCAGCCAGGTAACGCTCAATGGCAATCAACAACTCCTCCTGCGGTGGTACCGGTGCCAACCCCTCCTCACGCGTCTCCTTACGCTCCTCACCCATTAAGAACCACGGTGAAGAACCCAATTAATAAACATTTCCAGAAACCCAGGTAGGCAAACCGCACGAATAAGGCGCCGTGAGGACCCCCATACGTAGCATGGGGTCAAAACGAAGACCGCAACATTGAGGATTTAAAATAGAGTATTTAATCGGCCTTGCATCATAGCCGTAGGCCTTAGCCATCGAATCCCAGGGGATTCTACGAAGTATTTAGGTACAGCGCATTGGTTCCTCAGGTTGGATGGGCTGTGGTTGGGTTGTGGTGGTTTTTCACACGCAGTACCTCGATCCTCACCAGCGCCTTTGGCTTATGGGCACGGGCTTCCATCCTTAGTGCTTGAGCCTTTGGATTAGTGATTGGTTCATCCGGGCCGCCTTACCCATGTAGTCCTGAATCCTAATTAATTCATTTAGCTTGGCCATCCTCTCGCCGCCTAAGACGCCACTCTTTATTATTGGTGCCCCAAATCCAACGGCTATGTGGGCCAGTATCTCATACTCCGTGTCCCCGGACCTATGGGACACCACTGGCACATACCCGTTGGATACGGCTAGCCTGACCGTTTCCCAGGCCTTCGATAGCGTGCCTATTTGGTCGGGCTTTATGATTATGGCGTTGGCGGATCCCTCCTTAATACCCATAGATAGCCTCGATGGATTTGTCGTGAACAAGTCATCACCTACTATTAGGCATTTGTCGCCGACAAGGTCCGTGAGCTCTGCGAAGGATTGAAAATCCTCCTCATGGAATGGGTCCTCGACGTACACGAGCCCGTACTTTTCAATCAACCCCTTAACAAACTCAAGCTGTTCCTTCGGCGTCCTTGAGGTGCCCTCGTTCGTGTACACGTACTTCTCACCATTCCACAGGGTTGATGATGCCATGTCAACGCCAATACCGATCTCAAAACCCACCTTGGCACTCACCTCCTTAACCGCCCTACTAAGGATTTCCAGGGCAGTGCCCGTGGATACCTTGGCAGACCAGGCACCCTCGTCATTACGGCCGCCCGTGAATGTTGGGTCCGCCTTAACGAGTTCTTTGAAGACGGCCCTATGAACCTCTATATTCGCCTTAAGGGCTGAGTAAATGTCCTGGGCCCCATAAGGTAGCACGAGGAATTCCTGGACGTCCGGGCCGAGACCGCGGCTATGCTTACCACCCCCAATCACGTTGCCCAGTGGATACGGTAAATCCCTGATGTTGGCACCACCAAGGTGTTGGTAAAGTGGTATCTCCAGGGCATTCGCGGCGGCCTTCGCCGTCGCCATTGACGTGGCTATGGCCACGGCACCGCCAATCCTCGAGAAGTTCTCCGTACCATCAATCTCCTCTAGCCTTGCATCAACCTCGCCCTGTATCGACGCGTCGAGGCCCATTAGATCAGGTGCGACGCTCTTCTCGAAGGTGCTTATTGCCAGGTCAACATCGTTGTTGGGGAAGTAAACAACCTCGTGCGAACCCCTCGAGGCGCCGGCCGGTGCTGCCGCCCTACCATAGCCATCCGTCAGGTAAACCTCAACCTCAACCGTCTCCTCACCCCTCGAGTTAAATATCTTCCTGATGCCCAAGTCCTCGATTGTCGTATCCGGCATAAGTCTCGATTAATTGAGGAGGGCTAGTATTAATGCATTATTGTTGGTGTGGGTATACGTTTACTTTACGTATACGCATTCATTACCTGCCCAGGATTGCCCTTGCAATGTCAATAAGTGGGTATAACGTGTTGGAGTTAACCACGATCCTGGCCGCATTGGCGACTTCCTCATCAATGGGGTTGTAGGCAATGGAGTACCTGGCCCTCCTGAGTATTGGAAGGTCCATGTCGCTGTCCCCAACGGCCATCACGTAATCCCACCCAATCCCCAACTCGCCCATTAATCCGTTAATGACGTCCTTACTCTCGACATTGACCTTAACCGTGAGTAATGACCCATCCTCATCAAACACTAATTCATTACTTATGAAGTAATTCGTATAATCCCTAATGGGAACACCCGTGTAGTTCAGGCCGCCGCTCACCGCAATGATTATTACGTCATTCTCCCTGAGCAGCCTAAGTAGTTCTAGGGCGCCCCTCCTCAACGTCACTGGGACCTCAACCCAACTCCTTGGCACGCCCATCCAGAGCAGCGTATCGACGAGGGCCCAGTCCCTATAGTTAATCAGCCCAGCCTTATACGCATCCCTATTCACCATAGCCCATTCGTCAGTGCCGAGGACCCTATGTAGGTGTTGCCACGCCGACCTGAAGTACGTTAGTACTCCATCAACGTCCAGTATCGCAGCCTTAATCATTACCCAACACCAATACTCACGCCCTTTATCGGAAGCCTAATAA
>DAXY01000072.1:15386-18666 GCA_002506645.1 Vulcanisaeta distributa
TCATTGAGGAGCTTCACCGTTATCCCATCCCTACCGACGCCGGGGAATCTCGACCTCAGCAATGACGTAATCCCCATCAATCCTAACCATGTGCCTCGGCTCCCTAACCCACTACCCTCAGGTATATCCACTGAGTTGCCTAGGTCGGTCCTAATTATTATGCCCATGCCCCATCAAACCTTGCATGAAAGCACTTTTAAATGCATAACACGTCATTCCCAGGTATGCCCGCGGATTTCAGGGATTGGTCATCGGGCGCGATTACGACGCTGGAGATGCGCGTGATAGATAGGAATTCGGAATACATGGGCATTGATAGGCATGTGCTCATGGAGAACGCGGGTAGGTCCGTAGCCACCACCGTGATTGAGAGGTACCCAAGCGCCCGTAGGGTACTCGTTGTTGCGGGGCTCGGTGACAATGGCGGTGATGGGCTTGTGGCCGCTAAGTACCTGCATTCCTGGGGTAGGGAGGTTAAGGTGGTCCTCCTCGGCCGTATTGGTGATGCCAGGGAAAGGCTTGTGGTGGATAACCTGTTGGTTCTAAGGGGGTTGAATGTGGACATTGTGGAGGCGCCAACGCCCTACGACTTGCTCGCCAATCAAGAGCTCTTCCACCCATGGGCTGAGGTGATTATTGACGCTATAATAGGCACTGGGATTAGGGGCGTTCTCAGGGAGCCTCAGGCCACGGCAATTGAGTTGATTAATAAGTCATCGGCCCATAGAGTCGCCGTAGACGTACCCAGCGGCCTCGACCCCGACACGGGCGAGGTCAGGGATATAGCGGTTAAGGCCCACGTAACCGTCACCATGCACAGGCCTAAGGTGGGTCTCGTTAGGGAGGGTGCGGCTCAGTACGTTGGTGACTTGGTCATCGCAGACATTGGGATTCCTGAGGAGGTGGAGCACGTGGCCGGCCCAGGCGACCTTTACTACCTTAATTACGCCAGGAGACCTGACTCTAAGAAGGGCGATAATGGTAGGGTATTATTTATTGGAGGTTCTAGGGAGTTCACCGGGGCCATTTACCTGGCGGCCAAGGCAGCGCTTAGGACTGGGGTTGACCTGTCCGTGGTTATGGCCCCTAGGGACGTGGCCAGGGATATTAGGGCTCATGACCCTAGTATAATAGCCATACCCCTAGACGGTGACTACTTAATGCTCAAACACGTGGATCAGATAATGGAGCAAGTCGGTAAGTCCCACGTAATAGCCATAGGCCCTGGCCTTGGGCTTAGGGAGGAGACCATGAAGGCAGTTGTTGAGTTGGTGTCCAGGGCCGTAAGCATCGGCAAGAAAGTCGTCATAGACGCTGACGCCATTAAGGCGATTGGCGAGTTGAAGAGGCAGGACCTAATCACTAGGGGCGTGGTTGTAACGCCACATGCCGGTGAGTTCAAGTGGTTAACCGGAGTTGACGTGACCAGGGAGGGGAATGCGTGGCTTAGGGCTGTGGCCGTGCGTGACGTGGTTAAGTCGTCATTGAGGGGCGGTGTCGTGCTACTTAAGGGAAATGCCGACATAATAACCGATGGTGAGAGGTACAAGGTCAATTTCACGGGAAATCCGGGAATGACGGTTGGGGGCACTGGGGATGTACTGACCGGCGTTGTCTCAGCCCTAATGGTCAAGGTCCAGGACCCGCTCGAGGCAGCGGCAATCGGGGCCTTCGTGACTGGGCTTGCGGGTGACTTAGCGGCTCGGGATCTTGGCTATCACATGACGCCCATTGATGTCGTAGACTACATACCCAAGGTGTTCAGGAAATTATTGGGCGTGGATGAAATCATAAACTCAGCAATTCACCCACAAGCCCTGAGACTAATTAGTTAGTTGGGTATTAATGCTCAGTAGCCTGGAAGGTCATCAAGTGGCGTCTATTCAGGGTCCACCATTGTCATCATTAAATAACCCGCATCTCATCGAATTATTTAAGCTTATTTCAATGGCATGGCAATGACGTTACTACCCATCAACGTGCGTTTGTGCCTGGCTCTCGCACGGGATCTCCTAATGTTTAAAACTATGTCTAGTGGGTTGTAGGTTATCGTTACACGTACCGTATCCCCATCCGCGCAGGCAACAATGTGTATCTTGGGGTTATTAAGCAGTAGGACTTCGCAGTCTGATTCCTGGCTTCCATAATCACCAATCAATTGCTTCCTTAACGCCAGCCACAGTATCCTACTCATGATTATTGTTTCCCTGTTCATTCTATTTTATTAATTCAACCCCATAAATAAGGGTTTCCTAGAATTTATTCAAAAAACATCAACGCATTAACAGCCAGCTCTCGGTACAGGCCAGGGAGACTGCCCAAGGCATGTCTCGAATGAAATGCTTATTTCCAATACAGATTTTACTAAAGATGAATGAAATGAGTAGTAGGTTAGTCAGTGGGAGGGTTCATATGGACACGGGCGCACTATCGCTATTAACAATAAATTACGTTCTCTCCTTAACAACACTGCTAATAATGAGTAGATTGCGCATTAACCCCATCAGGATTGCATTGACGACGGGCCTGGCCGTGCTAAACATTATAAGTCTCGTAAGGGCTCACTTGGGTTTAATATCTAGGAGGGGCTTCCGTGATTACTTACTATTCCTAATAAATACGGCCCCATATGCGGCATTAATTCCTTACCTAGGCGTTTGGCTATTAATACCCCTCGTGCCCCTTGCGTTATTCATCACCGAGGTAATCCGCGGAAGGGGTAGGTCAGTAATTGCCAATGTGTCAGGCACTGCGTTAATAGCCTCGACATACTTAACGTGGTTTATCCTAATGGGCGGTGATTTAACGAATAAGGTAATAATGGCATCATTAACATGGATCACCTACCACGCGTTCTCGGCGTTGTACGTGGAGGGTAGATTACCGTTTAGGCGCAATGTTAAGCCTTATCACTCATCAATACTGTGGTTTGTGGGCTTACCTGCCCTCGCCTATGGACTATACGCCATTGGCGGGTTACTCCCTCTGATCGCCTTGGTAGTGCCTACGGTCAGGGCATTAAATGCGGTTAGGGAGGGTAAATTACCAATGAGTGACTTAAGGCGCAGGATAGGGAGGATCGGCATTAGCCTACTGATTGAGTCCCTGGCCCTAGCGGCCCTAATCCTAGCCTGGGTACTGCCCTAACTAATCTGATGAAGCATTGAGCCTGGGCGCAAATTGAGTGTTAAGTCCAGCGCCTAAGTAACGACTTACGAAATGGGCATTACCAACCTTCATCGCCGTGACCTCCATGGCGATCCTGGACATCGAGCATATT
>DAXY01000040.1:0-11266 GCA_002506645.1 Vulcanisaeta distributa
GTCTTTATTAATGACAGGGCCTGGACAACCCTCCTGACCAACTCAAGGTCCGCCTTAACCCTATTATAAACATCCTCAGGTACCTCACCCCTTGCCCTACCATCCTCAAGCTCCTTGATCATCCCATCGACCTGTTCCGTGGTTAGCGATGTCACGTCCATGGACCTAAACCAATGCTCCTTAATGTCCCTATCTATTTCATCAATTTTCGACTTAGCCTCCTCATACATGTTTGTCAACTTCGTTAGTACATCCGTTAGTTCGGCAGATGATTTGGAGTACTCATCATCGTTTATCAGCCCGAGCTCCTTCTTTGCCTTTAGTATTTCGAGCTCCTCACGTATTGAGTCAATGCTTGCCCTAAGCTCATTGACCCTAAGGGCCAGCAGTATGTTGTCGGCATCCCAATTCCTCTTTACGTTATTAACGGCCGTCTTATAATCAGCCCACATGCTATTGAGGCGTTTTATCTGTTCGACATAACCATCGTACGTCCTATTAATTTGTCTCAGCAACTCCTCATATATCTTGAGCATTTCCTCACTCATGATATCACCCCCTCAATCTCCGCCCTCAATTTCTCATAAACCTCCTTACTGATCTTGCCATCCCTGTACATCTCCTCAAGCTTCGTGAGGGATAGCTTAAGCTTGCTTATTTCGGGCGTTACCGTGGTCATTAGCAGTCTCTTGTAGTGCTGGTTAATTGTTGATTCAACTTCTTGATACCTACTATTCAATTCCTTGAGCTTATTACCGACCTTATCAAGCTTCCTCTGGATGCTGTCCTTGAGCTTATTGTATGTATCATCATTAATGAGGCCCATGCTCCTCCTAAGCTCAACCTCCTTAAGATCCTCGCTGTATCTATCGCGAATCCTCTCGAGAATGACCATGTACCTCCTCAACTTAGCCTTCTCAACCTCCCAATTCTGCCTAGTCGACTGCACGGAGTTTTCATAATCCTTCCACTTGTCATTAAGGGCCTTGGCACCGCTCTCGAACTTAGATATTATCAACTCGCTACTCCTAATTAACTCATCCTCAGCATCTCCAGCGGTCTCAATCTGCGCAGTGGCCGCAGTTGCCGGCGCTACGGCGGCCTGGGTCTGTTGCTGCTGGGCCTGTTGTTGCAGTGGTTGAATGGTTTGCGACGGCTTAACCTCGGCCTTTGCCTGCGCGCCCCTGGTCCTCATGTACTGTACATATATTGGGCACTCAAAGTAATCGCCAAAGCAATACCATTGGAAGGGGTTAATCGGTCTCTGCGCATATGCGCATAAGTAGCCGCTGGTTGTCCTTTCAAGTCCTGGGCAAACAGCCCTAGACATTATTAGCAATCTCAGTATCCTAATTGTTTATATATATTGCGTTGAATGATTCATGGCCTAATGGTCATGAGGTTAATGAACTTAAGTAATCCTGGGGCATTCCGAGGTCCGCATAATCACCGTCGGTGAGGAAGACCATTACCCTAAAACCTGATCTGCTCAATTCCTCAATGTACTTATTCATGTCAATCCTCGCCTTACTCAATCTCTTAATTAATGAACCCCTCATTACGTAGATCCCAGCGACTATTGGTAGGGTTATCACGGGCTTCTCGAGCCAACCCCTGAACTCGCCACTGGGCCCAATGTCGAGCACCCCATACCTTGCATTCAACTTATACCTAATCGATACTATGGTTATGTCGGCATTATTCGATTTATGGTACTCAAGGGCCTTGGCCAGCGGCGCGTTAGTCAGCACATCACCATTAATCACGATGACATCATCGCAATCATTAACCAAGTCCCTCACGTACCATAGCTGGCCCGCGGTGCCCAGCAATTGATCAGCTACGACGAATTTAACGCCTGGCAATGCACTGCCCAGTAGTGAGATTACTCTATCGGCCATGTATGCCGTAACCACGATAATCTCGTGACCAAGGCCCTGCGACCTAACCCAATTCAGTATGCGTTCAATTATTAAGCCATCACGCAGCGGCAGATACGGCTTAGGGACTAGGTAGGTGAGCGGCCTAAGTCTCTCGCCAAGCCCTGCCGTTAGGATTACCACCCTTATCATTTCACGACCTACATGTAGTCCTTAAGGCCAAGTCTCTTTAAATGCCTATTAATTACTGAGGCTTGCTTATCAAGCATCTTAGCCTCCTTGACTATATCCCTCTCCTTAGTCTCCATATTCCTTAGGTCAAGCAGGCACCTACCATCAGGGGCCATCACGTGGGCCTCACAGACGGCGTACTGGCACTTATAACCAATGCATGGACCCCCAAACAACGTACACTGGGTAATGGCCCTATTGCCCTGCCTAACGATCTTCAGGGCCTTCTTGGCACACCTGAAATATTGGAAATTGCACCAGGTACCATCGCAGTACTTAGCCTTGACCTGTACATTAACCTTAGACACGGTAATCCCCTAGTCCCGATTACCAGTGTAAATCCTGTATATATAAGTTTTTTCCATTGCTAAATAACCTTAGGCATAGCCGAGCCTGCTCAATACCTCACTGGCCAACTTTGCATAACCGAGGGATCTTAGGAAGTCAATGACCTCGTTTAACTTGGGTGATGACCTAGCACCCCTCCTGACCACCTTAAGGGAAGCCGCGGCATTGGCGAAGATTAACTTATCTATTGGGTCTAGGTCGAGTACGGAGGCGACTACGTAGGCCGCTGAGAAGGTATCGCCGGCGCCCGTGGTATCCACTGGGGGGACCTTAAATGCGTCTGAGTACTTGACCTCGCCATCCTTAAGTAGCATTGCGCCGCGTGGGCCGAGCGTGACTATTAACTCCCTAACCCTAACCCTACTCGCTATGTTCTCGGCAGCCCTGACCACATTTTCCGAATGCCCCAATTCCCTGGCCTCGAAGCTGTTCATGAACCAAATATCGACGTCATTCACAGAATCCCTAATTACATCAAGCCCCTTCCTAGCCAGTGGTGTTCCTCCATCAATCGAGACCATAAGCCCCATTGACTTGGCAATCCGCTTAGCCGCTTCTATGATCTCGGTCCTGCCGAGGGCCACGTGGACGTGGGATACCCCTTCCATCACGTCGGCCGTGATGTCATTAGGCGTTAAACCAAGGTTAGCCCCTGGGTATCTAATCATCCTCTTAGAGCCATCTAAGCCAACAATCACTATTACGGTCCCCGTCCTCTCATGATTAACGCGCTTCACGAACCTAGTATCAACACCTTCGGCCTTCAACTCCTGAATTAGCATGTCACCGAATTGGTCATTACCCACGGAACCGAGGAACCTGGAGCCAAGCCCCAACCTGGCCACGGCGACGGAGAAGTTGGCCGCGGAGCCTCCACCACCCATGTAGGTCTCGTAGGCATCAACCGACTCATCCGGCCTCGGTATTGCGTCCGTCTTAATGTAAATGTCCAGGTTCAAGTTACCCATTGACAGTACTACCGCCTGCCTCTTCACGAGTAGCTTTATTAACTGGAACTATTAATCCTTAACCGTGGAGGGCACGTTGGATGTTAAGAAATTGCTAGAGCTTAGGGATAGGCTGGACAGTAGGATTAGGGAGCTTCAGGAGGAGCTTGATCTATTGAATGAGGTTAAGAACGTGATTGATGGCATAATTAAGTCGCAATCAATAATGCCGGCCGCGGAATTAATGTCTAAGCCCCAGGACCTGGGAAGGCTGGTGGAGACTAGGGATATAAGGTCTAGGGTGGGTAATGAGTTGCTGGGCGTGGTGGAGGTCTACGAGAATGGGGTGAGTATTAAGCCGGTGAAGCCATTCAATAAGGATAACACGGCATTTAGGAGGTTTTTCAGGGATAAAATACTTGAGGGGTTTAAGCAGGAGGATGATAAGTTGGTCAGGGATGGGCAGCTGAGACGTGAGGAGGCCTTTAATTACGAGGTTAAGCTCGATGGCGATAACGTGGTAGGCATAGTCATTAGGAACTATAGGAGTGATGAGAGACTTAGGGAGATTATCAGGGCGATAAGGTGGACGCTGGAGAGGGTGTTGAAGGAGGGTGGTGAGTAATTGCTTTTTGCCGCTATGCTATGGGTTCGCGCCTTCCTCAATCTTTACCCTCTTCTGTTCCTTATACATCTCAAGGACCTCATCCACGGTGGTTGCCTGCTCAGGCGACTTATCAGTCCTATAACGCCCAGTGAACCTCGGGAACCTAATGGCTAGGCCAACGTCGGGCTTAATCGCGCCCATGCAGCACGTGTGTAGTGGGCTAAGCGTTATCTCAGCACCAATTATCTCAAGCACCACGGCCGGCACGAACCACACGTCAGGCTCCATCTTGGACACAACCCTCGGGTGCCTATGGGGTATCCTATACTGGTCAAGCATTTGCTTAAGCTTCACCAAGTCCTCATCCGTGAAGCCACTACCGACCTTACTCACCGTGTAGAACTGATCGGTCTTGGGGTCGTAGGCCGCAATGAGCAATGCCCCGTAGGTCCCCGCCCTCTTGCCACGGCCCCAGAAGGCGCCGACAACCACCAGGTCCAGGGTATCCGTTAACTCACTCCTGTAGTCACGCTTATACTTAATCCAGAGCCATCCCCTGGCGCCCATTTCATATATCGAGTCGGCCTTAACGGACTTACACATGACGCCCTCGCAGCCATCACTAATGGCCTCGTGGAAGAACTTATCCAACTCCTCGGCATCGTTTATGACCCTCCACGTGGCCAGGTGCACGTACTCACTGGGCTTGAGGATCTCGAGGAGCTTCCTCTTCCTATCAATGAGCGGTAGGTTAGTTAGGTCCTGACCATCAACGTACATAATGTCAAATAGGAATATGTTGACCGGGTACTCCTTCATCGCCTCCTTAATATCGTGCTTCCTCTTCCTATGCATCAACTCTTGGAAGGGCCTAAACTCGCCAGTATTGGGGTCGATGGCTATTATCTCGCCCTCTACGATGAATTCCTTGGCATCAATGGCCTCCTTAACGTACTCAGCAACGTCTGGGTACGCATGTGTTATGTTCTCAAGCCTCCTACTGAATATCCTAACCTCACCATCCCTAGTCTTATGAACCTGGGCCCTCTCGCCATCATACTTATACTCAACCATTGCAACACCGCCTAGCTTGGCCAGTATCTCAGCGGGCGTGCTCAACCTCTCAGCAAGCATTGGCTGTATTGGCACGCCAGGCGTCACGTGGATCTTGGCCAACGCGGCCTGTCCCTCCTGAGCTATCATCTTGGCTATGTAGCCAAGGTCTGGGTAAATATGGTAGGCCCTCTCGAGGGCCTCCCTAGGCACCTTATAGGCGTCTGATAAGGCGTCGAGTATCGTCATATCGGCAACACCAAGCCTCAACCTACCGATCACAAACCTAGCAATGTACTTAGCCTCCTCGGGCTTTGCCCTTGAGAATAGGTAAGTGAGGAGTTTTATCTTCGTGTCCTGAGCACCCTCACCACTCACCCTGGCTATGGACATCAACGTGTCATATACCTTACCCATGGTCAACTCCTCAGTACCCCCACCACCGAAGAACTCAAGTATTGACTTACCACCGGCCTGCTGCGGCTTACTGCTCATTATCCTCCTTGCCGTCTCACCAACATCTCCAAGTCTCTTATATACGTCCTCGACCTGCTTGACCGGCACGCCCGTGGCGTTGGAAATCGCCCTAAAGGTGAACTTCTCAGCAACACCGAGCTCCACACCCTCCCAATCGGGCCTTAATTGGCCGAGTATGAAGTAGATGACCTTATCAATAACGTTGGGAGGGGTCTTCTTGAGGAGTGATGAGAGTAGCTTGGCCATCACGGTCCTTTGGGTGGTCGCCTCAATGCTCTCCAGGGCCTTCACAACGTCGATGAACTTAATATCACCACCCTCAGCCATCACCTACATACGCCCTGTGGAGGTTAATTAACCCACCGCTCCGTAATACCTGGGGGATATACAAATTGATTAGGTGCATTAATACTTTAATAGGTTGGGGATTACCCACGCTAAATGCAGCTAAGTCCGGACTCGGCGCTAAGTAAGGTGCTGGATCTCGTTAAGGCGCACAATAGGTGGCGTAGGCTAGAGACCATAAACTTAATAGCGAGTGAAAACGTTATGAGCCCACTTGCGGAGTATGTCTACTTAAATGATATGGAGGGCAGGTATGCGGAGGGCACCCTGGGCAATAGGTATTACCAAGGCACTAAATACATCGACGCACTTGAGGGGCTCCTAACCGAGTTAATGAGCCAGTTATTCCATGCCAAATTCGTCGATGTGAGACCCATATCGGGGACCTTGGCCAACGCCGCTACATACGCGTCATTGACAGAGCCCGGCGACACCATACTCTCAATACCAATAGCGGCTGGTTCACACATTAGCCATAGAGCCACTGGGGCGCCCGGCATCCTGAGGCTTAAGGTCGTGAACCTGCCCTGGGATAATGAGGAGTTTAATGTCGATGTTGATAAGAGTATTGAGTTAATAAGGGAGGTCAAACCGAAGATTGTGATATTGGGAGGCTCCGTATATTTATTCCCACACCCAGTCAGGGAACTCCTCGACGCCGTTCACGAGGTTAATGGGGTCCTCCTTCACGACTCAGCCCACGTGCTCGGCCTAATAGCCGGTGGGGCATTCCCAAACCCACTTGACCTGGGCGCCGATGTCATGACCTCATCAACTCATAAGACATTTCCAGGCCCTCAGGGCGGTGTTGTTTTCACTAATAATGAGGAGTTGTTTGGGAAGATACAGAAGGCCGTGTTCCCGGGCTTTACATCCAATTATCATCACCATAGGTATGCCGCCACCGCGGTTGCGGCTATAGAGATGATGAAATTCGGCGAGGCGTATGCTAAGCAGGTGGTTGAGAACGCGAGGGCCCTGGCTGAGGAGTTGCATGCCCAGGGGTTCAGCGTGGTTGCTGAGAATAAGGGCTTTACGAGGACTCACCAAGTCCTTGTTGACGTGTCGAAACTAGGCGGTGGGGCCAAGTCAGCCGCGCTGCTCGAGGAGGCGAACATAATTGCTAGCAAGACGGCACTGCCATGGGATAGGGCGTTTAGGGGCGAATTAAGTGGGCTTAGGCTCGGTGTTCAGGAGATGACGAGGTTTGGCATGGGTAAGGACGAGATGAGGGTCATAGCCGGGTTAATGGCCCGCGTCCTCATAAAGGGTGAGGACCCAGCCAGCGTTAGGAGGGAAGTTATTGAGTTTAGGAGGGAATTCACCCAGGTCAGGTATGGCCTATCACCCAAGGATGTCGGCATTGACGTTAGTATTAACATTCTAATGTAGCAATTGCCCTCAAAACACTTGTTAAGTCACCATGCGCAGCGGCATAGTTTTTGACCCAATGGAGTGGTTATTAGTCAGGAGTTACTACACGGCAATGCTTCCTCAACTAAATTTCAGGGATGATTACTTGGCGGCTGAGTTGGCGCCCAACTACTGCAGTTATGATGGTGATTTGCGGGAATTTAATTGGGATATTGTGAACATCGTGATGCCGCCAGCCGAGAATAGGCCAGTTAATGACGGCCTACTCATCGCTGTTGAGGGCTTCTCCGTAAAGCTCCTTCATGAATGGGGCCTAAGCCCTGACATGGTTATTACCGACTTCGACTTCATGCCCGAGGAAGTAATCAATTGTGATTGCCTAGTCCTCGGCCATGCGCACGGCGATAACGTTACGTACTACCCCAAGTACGCGTCCAGGGTCAGGAGGTTATTGCCAACGGTACAGGTATGGCCGAGGGGCTGCTCATTGCTAATCCCTGGATTTACTGATGGGGATAGGGCAGTTTACCTGGCCTACTACATGGGCGCGAGGGAGATCAGGATCTACGGCTTTAACCCCGGTAAGGCCATAAAGAGGGATGATGAGGTGAAGAGGGTGAAATTAGGCATTGCCGAGGCATTGATCAATAGGTTGCTAAGAAAGGCCCTAAATAGCGGTGTCACGATTAAGCTAATTTAGGTCACCGTACCTGCTGTGCCTCCTGTAATGGGGCTATCGTTATTAATGGCTTATCCCTGCCGATGGCGAATAGGTAGTCCATGATTGTCCTGACTTCCCTACCGTCACTGGTCACTATCTTCACGGTTGATTCCCTCCTCCTATACGTCTGTATGATCTCCGTTACCTTCCCGTAATAGCCCACGTTCTTTCCATCAACGATTAGTCCCAGTGAATTCAATTCCAGCTTCACGTGATCCACAACCTTATTATCAACTATGTCGATTAATACCGAGTCAAGCGTTTCATACTTACTACCCTCTTCATATGGTAATTGAATGTTCCTGCCATCATGTAGGTTAAGCTGTATCTGGCCTCCCTTGACCATGGTCTTATTTTCAATCCTACAAAGCTTATACCTAGCCTCATCCCTGCTTATTGGTATTGGCCATAGGAACTTCGTTGGGTGTGGGACCATTCGGTAAACCTCATTCGTCGGCACAATCTCGACAACGTCCATCAACCCCACTGGATACTTATAATCCCTCCTGACCCTACCATCGACCTTGATTAAGCCCTTACCAATAACGTACCTAGCCTCCCTGAGGGTCTTTGCGTACCTAAGGACGTCCCTAACGAGTAATGCCAACGGCAGTGACTTGGCCAGTGGGTGTGGCCCAGGGCTTGGCCTAACGACCCACACGGCCTCCTTAGTCGATATAGGCCACCACTCAGGCGCTTGATAACGCCTCAAGTGCCTTCTGGGCATTGGGCATCACCGTGCCGGGCCTAGTTTAAAGGCTTACTGCTGTCTCTGTTCATTACCACCGCCCTGGCCTATGACCACAACTTCGGGCTTCCTCAAGGCCCTGGCCTCCTTAACCTCCTCAAGCCTCTTAAGGTACTCCTCACGCTGCTTCCTAGCCCTCTCAATGGCCTCAAGCCTCCTCTTATCGCTCGTGTCCAGCTCAACGATCATGACCTTCGACGGGTGTATTGGGTAGTAAATCGTTTCGCCACTGGGTTTCTTCAGTGTTGCGTTTTCTACGTAAATCCTCATATTCCTAAGGTCAACCTCCACGACCTTACCCCTAACGCCCCTGAAGTCACCCCTGAGTATAAGCACTGTGTCGCCCTTCCTAACCGGCAACCTCTTAACGCCGTACTGCCTCTGAAGGTCCTCACTGAGCCTAGCAGTCATTAGCCTATGCCTAATATGAAGTGGGGCATTGAATAATGCCCTCCTTTGCTTCCTCGGTTGTTTAGACCTTGTTAATGTGGCCATGCGAGATCACGCTATAGGCTAATTACTTAAAAATTTTAGTGCACCCGCGGGCCACGGCTATGCCGAGGCCAGGTATATGCCGATAAGCATTATTACCGAGCCAATTATCTCGGGGGTTGTCGGTTGAATACCCATTATTAAGTAATCAAGTACGAGCGTCAACGCAGGGACTGCGAATATGTACGGCACCGAGTTGGCAACGCCCACGGCATTAACGAGTAAGTACCAGGCGAGGAATAGGACGGCGCCGCCAACCACGGAGGTGCCCAGTAGGTCATCAATGAACCCAGGCACCCACTCAATGCCGGTGAATGCCTGGGGGCCATTAACCAATAGCCCCATTACCGCGAGCATTAACGAGCCCACTATGAACATATTAGACACCACAATCAACCCATCATTACCACCCAACCTCTTAAAGTATATACTATACAGGGCCCAGAATACGGCGTTAGCCACGGTAAGTAAGGCACCGATTAATGAGACGCCCCTCATTATTGAGGACACGCCATAAACGACCACGCCCACGAAGCCTATGATTGCGCCAATAATGTTCAGGGTCCTTGGCCGCTCATGCACTAACACGATTGATAACGGTATTGCGAAGAGGGGCATTGTGTATCCAAAGATGGCTGATGAGCCTGGGTCGATGTAGAGCAGTCCATAGGCCCAAAGCGCCGAGCTTAATGAGGAGAATAGGCTCAGGAGGATTAGGTCCCTGCCCAACACTACGTGATACTCCCCATTAATTAATGCCGCGGCCATGGCAAGTAGGGCCCCGGCTATTGCGTACCTAATCGCCATATAGCCCAATGGCGTTGAATACTTAAGGCCGAATTTAACGAAGAAGTAATTTATCGATGCTGAGAATACGTAAACCAATAAATAACCAATGAATAGCGATTTCCTCATCACCATCACCAAGCCATGCGTGCTTAAAAACCATTCCTCCCAGACAAATGATAAGGGATAAAAGGCCCATTCCAGGTAGTGGCTGGGGCGTCAATGCACTACTACGATAAGGAGCCCGTCTTTAAGGAGATGAGGGTTAGGAGAGTTAGGACCGTGATTAGGGGTTTCCCACTAACCCTCGTGATGGCGCCAGGCGTCTTCTCAAGCGAGGATGTTGATGCAGGGACTAGGTTGTTGGCCGAGAACATGGTCATCATGAGTGATTGGGACATCCTCGACATGGGCTGCGGCTATGGGGTCCTCGGCATTGTTGCGGCAAAGCTGGCGCCAAAGGGTAGGGTGGTGATGGTTGATGTGAATAGGCTAGCCGTTAAACTGGCGGCGATTAATGCCAGGGTTAATAACGTGAGTAATGCCGAGGTTAGGCATGGCGACCTATACAGCGCGGTTGAGGGTGAGAGGTTCAACACCATAGTCTCGAACCCACCAATAACGGCAGGCCTGGAATTGAATAGGCGATTAATAATCGAGGCGAAGAAGCACCTGAAGCCCGGTGGTTTACTGCAGATTGTTGTGCCAAAGAAGTTGAGGTCTAGGTTTGAGGAGATGCTCTACAGCAATTACGACATTGTTGAGAGGCTCGCCAAGTCGGGTAATTACGTAGCCTACGTGGCCAAGGTAATGGGCTAACCTACCCATGCCCAACGTAACTACGCGCATTTCGCCCACTAGAAGAGCCTCACCTTGAGTATTGATAGCCTATATTGCCCACCCCGCTCCTCAGCCCTGATAACCCTCTGACCGAGCAGTGGGAATAACCTCTTCAATGTTAGGTAGCACTCCGCATCATCCAGTATGAAGGTTATTACCGAACCCACAGGCGCATCGCGGAAGTGCTGTATGGCTAATGTACTACCGTATGGGCAACCAATGCTCCGCAATCAACTGTTAATTCACCAACCCTCACAATTGCCGGGGTTAACAGCAATAATACTTTAAGTTAGTGCGCTGTGCATTTTTTGCATAATTAGTGCTCGACTTACTAGGTAATAACCCTGAGGAGGATTTATAAGTATTGGGATAAGTAATTATAAGGTTCATGTCGGCGGGTAGGGACTTCATTAACCA
>DAXY01000040.1:11310-11823 GCA_002506645.1 Vulcanisaeta distributa
CTCGAGGGATTGTCCGAGAGGTTAGGCATTGAGAAGCCCCGGGTAATAGCCACGGTGAATCCCGCAAACGAGTGCGTGGAGTACGTGGATAGGGATCAGCAATGCCAGGGGATTGCCGGTAAGTACTTCCCCGAGGAATCAATAATATTAATTAACTACAGGATAGACATGAACACGCTACTCCACCTATTTGCGCATCACGTGCATGCCCTGGAAATGGGCAAGGCCAGGTACGTGAGGGTTAGGAAGCTTGAGGAGTTGAGACTACCCTGGGAATTGAGAACGACCGAGATAATCGCCATGTACAGGTCGGCACAGTTAGTGCGCATGCTCCAGCCCAGGGATTGGCGTATATACAACGAGGAAATAAAACCTAGGATTAAGGAGATTGATGAGAGGCTCAGTAGCATGAGGTTTACGGTGAATTACCTAGAGCGCCAGGTAGAGCACGTATTAAATAGTAGGAGACTCACGTCCGCTTGACAGCAGCCTCACCTGAAATTGGGAAGGTTG
>DAXY01000022.1:0-606 GCA_002506645.1 Vulcanisaeta distributa
GAATCAATACTTTGGGAGAGGAAGAGGGAGGAGGGAAGGATAGTCAAGGTACCGTTGGCAACAGCCATTAGGAGGTACTGGTTCAGCCTAGTCCTTGTTATATTGATAAACCTTGGCTTAACCTTCGTATTTTATGCGGGTTACGGCTTCGTAACCACATTCACGAAACTACTATCCAGCTACATACCAGAGCTGCGGAGGGCCTTCGTCCAATTGACATACCTACCGCTAATGCTTGGTAGTATTGGCGGTATAATAGGTAATACACTCGGCGGTTACCTAACTGACCTATTCGGAAGGAGGAGGATGTTGATAATACCAACGGCAATACTCCTAGTCATTATATACCCGCTTTATTTAGCCTTAACGACACTCTCAATACCAATAATGGCCCTATCACTAGCCCTCATGTACTTCATATTCACCCTAAGCGCCACCGTACAGACGGCCTACTTCTCCGAGATATTCCCAACGGAGGTCAGATGGAGTGGTATAGGCTTTGGTTGGAATTTAAACGCCGCAATTGGATCACTGGCACCAACATTTGCATTACTACTCTACACAAACCTTAAGGGTGGCGTGAGTCCGATAGTTGCGGCTGCATTG
>DAXY01000022.1:779-3559 GCA_002506645.1 Vulcanisaeta distributa
TGGAATATTGGTGCGTTGGGGTCGCTATTTATCGCCACGATGACCCTGGACTCCTTCATACCAAAGACATGCTGAATAGCACCACTGACACCAACACCTATATACAGTGCAGGCCTTATTGTCTTGCCGGTCTGGCCAACCTGCCTATCCGCCGGTAACCAACCAGCATCCACAGCCTTCTTGGTCCCACCAATCGTTCCACCCAACAGCTTGGCCAGTTCGGTGAGTAGCTTAACGCCGTCTACACTGCCAACGCCGCGGCCGGCTACAACGACTATGTCTGCCTTCTCAACTGGTGGTAATTCCTCACCCTTGGTAACGGGCCTAACCTCCACTAACCCCTGCCCATTCACATTGGGCGCCAAGTCTATGGTCTCGGCAATGACCTCACCGTCTCTACTCGTGTCCCTAGGTGGTGTTGGGAATACGTTGGGCCTAACGCTGGCCAGCTGCGGCCTCCTCGTCGGCGTCCTTATGTGAGCCAGTATGTTGCCCCCGTAGGTCGGCCTCACCTGGTCCAAGTCCCTCGTCTTCGGGTCCACGTCTAGGTCCGTGCAGTCCGCAGTGATTCCAGTCCTCAACGAGTTCGCCACATACGGCGCCAACTCCCTACCCCTCTTTGTTGCGGCGAATAGTATTATCTCGGGCCTGTACTTCCTGGCCAATTGAACGACTACGTTTGCGTAAACATGCGGTACGTACTTGGCGAGGGCTGGGTGATCGACATAGATGACCCTATCCGCGCCGTAGTAGATGGGCTCCCTAACGATGTTGCCAAGGCCGTGACCAAGCATTACTGCCGTCACGTTCGTGCTTATCTTGCCCGCTAATTCCCTGGCCTTACCAATCAATTGTAGGCTTCCCTCCTTAATGACCCCATTGACGTGCTCAACATATACCCAAATACCCCTATACTCATCCTTATTCACTGGATTCCACTCGCTGCAGATCCTCTGTTGGGCCGTGCTCATGGCTTAATCACCCCCTCCTTAATTAGGTTATCCAATAACCACTTGGCGGCCTCCCTGGGGTCGCCCTTGAATACTTGCCTCTTCCTCTCAATGGGCTTTGCATCCTCGATCTTGGCGACAATCGTTGGTGACCCCCTGAGACCTACGCACTCCCTCTCGAGCTTCAACGCGTTGTTGTCTACGGACTTCACTAAGCCGTTTAACCTAGCCTCAATCTTCCTAACGAGACTTAAATCCCTCGGTGGGTTACTATTCTTATAAACGCTAATGATTATAGGCATTCTGTACTCGTAGGTCTCGTAAACGCCCTCATCCTCGAGGTACCTAGTGACCACAATCAACCTATCCTCAAGCTTAACCTCGGCCTCAACTGCGTAATAGACGTAGGGTAGGTTAAGCCAGGAAGCCACTTGGGCGGGCATGTGGGCCGTCGTGGAGTCGGTGGACTCCTCACCAAATATTATGAGGTCGAAGTTGGGGAACAACCTCTCTATGGCCTTGGCCACCGTATATGACGTGGCCAGGGTATCCGCGCCTGCGAATACCCTATCCGTGATGAGGTACGCCTCGTCAGCGCCCATGCCTATCGTCGACTCTAGGAAGTCCTTACCGCTCGGTGGCGCCATTGACAGTGTTATGACCTTACCACCGTACTTATCCCTGAGCCTGAGGGCGAATTCGAGGGCATTCCTATCGTATGGATTAAGCATTAGTGGAACACCCTCGCGCACTAGGTTGTGTGTTACTGGGTCCAGCCTAACGGCCGTTACGTTGGGTACGGCAGCCTTCACGGGAACTATGATCGTTAACCCACCCATCGATTAGAGGGTAAGCATTTGACTTAATATGTATTTCTGAGTTTTGACATATATAGCATTATATAGCCAATATGGGCTCAGCCGAACCTATACTGCACTCCCATGCCGCTCCTTGGGTAGTTCCACTCGATGTTATTCTCTGGGCAGACCACTCGGCATGTACCGCACTCGAGGCATCCCTCGTGTGAAAATACCACAGTGCCGTCAGGGCCCGGCGTGTAGCACCTGGCTGGGCATAGGTATAGGCAGGGCTTCTTATCGCACTTCCTACACTGCTCCGGGTCTATTATCCTGATGTGAGGTCTCTGATCAACATCCCAGGCATTACTGTTTAGTCTCTCCTCAATCGGTATCTTTCTGTCCAGGCTCATAGGTTCATCACCAACCTAATGGCGTCCTTAGCCAAGTCAATTAATGTTAATCTACCCCTGCTCTCGAGGATTGTTGAGCCGAGCCTCCTCGGCGTGCCGTCAACATCGAAGTACCTCCTTAGTAGGTTATTTATCATCTTCACGTAGTCGTTGTAAAGTCTCGGCTCCATTAAAACCCTGTGCGCATTCTTAAAGGTCCTTAATTCCTTAAGTACGAAGGACTCCTCAAGTAACTTACCATAGGCCGACAGGGACTCCTCGTCATACTTACCCAATTCATGGGCCTTCACCACGGCCTCAGCGGCCAACCTACCGCTCTCCATGGCGAAGTCCACGCCCCTAATTAATATACCGAGGTGGAGTAGGAAGCCCGCCGCATCGCCGATGACCAAGTACCCATTGCCGTATAGCCTGGGCGGCGCCGCATTAATGCCGGCCACTGGGGTTAGGTGGGCCGAGTACTCAAGGAGTTGGCCACCCTTGATCAGCCTCTTAACCATTGGGTGTAGTCTGAATTCTTCGATTAGGTCGTGGATGGGCACGTCCAATTGAGTACCATAGCTTAGGTACAGCACCACGCCCAGGGTCACGGCCTCCTTATTGGTGTATATGAAGGCACC
>DAXY01000022.1:3638-5571 GCA_002506645.1 Vulcanisaeta distributa
CCTAGGGCAACTATTTCGGGGCTTAGCTTAGGCGCTAAACCACTCCTCTCGAGGACTAGCCTATTTACTCCCTCGGCTATTATCGTTACGTCGCCATAAACCTCATCATTACCAGCCCTAACGCCGACGACCTTACCATCCCTAATTATTAATGAGTCTATGGGGATCTCCGAAACGACCACGGCGCCCGCGGACTCGGCCTTCTTGTAAAGCCACTCAACGAAGTTCGTTAGGTATGTGGTGAATGACCTATGCTCCGTCTTTACTGCCTCGAAGTCCAGCGTCGTCCAGGAGTCCTCGGTCATCATCGTTATCCTCTCCCTCCTAACCCAACGCTCCACAGGGGCCTCCTTAACGTACTCGGGATATAGCCTATCGAGGACGTGGGCATATATCCTACCACCAAATACATTCTTTGAGCCAGGCCTCTTGCCTCTCTCAACAACCAACACCTTAAACCCCCTACTGGCTAATTGCTGGGCTGCCGTGAGCCCAGCCGGTCCTGCGCCGACCACTATTGCATCGAACTTGACCCCCACGAGTCATAGATTAGACATATACCTTATTAAGTATTAACTAAATATAGGTCTATATGGGTTTCGAATGATCAGTACGGCCAAGCTGCTCGGTAATGCCGCTCCACCGTAATTGACGAGTTGAAATACAGCTCTTTCGACAAGCCACGTGGGGATCTCACGCTGCTTCTCGAGTGAGCAGGCTTAATTCTGATATCGAAATGTATATAACTCGCTATGTCATCCTTGGGCGAGACAATTGATGATTTTATCGAGAGGAAGGTCGAGAACTCGGGGAGTGGGGCTGGCGCATTAATAGCCGCGATAAGGCTATTGAATAGGGGTATTGTCAGGTGGGCCCTTAGGGTATTGACTAAAGAGGTTGAATTTAATGGGGAGAGGAAGCCATTGATGGAGTGGGTTTTGGCTAAGTACGCCGGTGAATCCCAATGCCCAACCGTGACCCACTTCGTGGCTCCATTCTTCGAGATGGGCATGAAGCTGGCCACGGCTTGGCTCCACGCCGATGAGGGGCCCATTAAGCAATTACTTAGCGACCCAGCGATTAGGAGGGGCATAGTCACGACATTGAGGGGCATTGCATTGTTCGGGGTCACAACGCCGCAGAAGCTACCTGCCCCATTCTTCATAGTCTGGAACTTCACAAATGCCTGCAACCTAAGGTGCATGCATTGCTATCAGAATGCCGGCAAGCCGCTGCCCAATGAGTTAACGCTTGAGGAGAAGCTCAGGGTTGTTAAGGAACTCGATGAGGCCGGCGTGCCGGCCATTGCCCTGTCAGGTGGTGAACCAACCGTTCATAGGGACTTCTGGCCCGTGCTGGCTGAAATAGGTAGGAGGGGCTTCTATCCCGCCATCGCGACTAACGGAACAACATTTGCAAGTATTGAGGTTGCCGAGAGGGCAAGGAAGCTTGGGCTTAGGTATGTTGAGATTAGTATTGATGCTGCCGACCCCAATGTTCATGATAAGTTCAGGGGGGTTCCGGGCGCATGGGCCAAGGCAGTGAAGGGCCTCGAGAATGCCGTTAAGCTGGGCTTCAGCGCCGCACTGGCGTTTACCGTGACTAAGTACAATATTCACGAGGTCGATAAGATACTTGACCTAGCCCAGGAAATCGGCGTCAAGAGGGTCGTATTCTTTAACTTCGTCCCAGTCGGTAGGGGCCGTGAGAACCTGGAGATCGACCTATCGCCTGAGGAGAGGGAGGAGTTCCTTAGGCATATTTATAAGGAGATGAAGAGGAGGAAGATGGAGATCATAAGCACTGCACCGCAATATGGCAGGGTTGTTAATCAACTGAGTGGTGGTGAGGATGTATCGCCAACGCACTTCGTGGTGGCTAACGACCCAATAACTAGGTAGTTGACTGAGTTCATAGGGGGTTGTGGCGCCGG
>DAXY01000011.1:0-2676 GCA_002506645.1 Vulcanisaeta distributa
ATTGCCTCGACTGCTGGGCATGACCTAATTATACCCTTGATTATCTCCCTATCCTTCTCGCTTACCTTCAGTTTCTCTTGAATAACCATATCCACGTAATCCTCATCAATAGGTAGTACAGGCACTATGGCATCTATATTTCCCTTGATGAAATTAACATCTATTGACCAGGGATCACTACTCTCGAGAATAACCACAAAATGCTTGGCCTTGGCAATACCTATTAACCTACGTAGGTGATTAGCATCTTCATTAAATGCCCTCTCAAGGTTTGGTACGTGAATAATGGCATTATCAACTACGGAGATGCTTGGATCCCTATAGTCAATGACTTGAATGCCCAGGTGTTTAGCTACGTGATTTATTAAAGCTGTTTTTCCGGATTTCGGAGGCCCTATTATTAGTATCGATGTTACGTACTTAAGCCCAAGGCTACTTAGCATATCCCTTAATCTAATTGATGAATCCACGTAATCAATCAGCTTGGACTTAATACCCATGTTTATTATGTCAACGGGATCAAGAACAAGCGTAATATCGGTCACGGGCTTCCCCTTGGACTGAACCTTAGTAACCTCGCGCTTGTTTTCATTACCTTTTCNNGTTATTCTTTTCTTTCCCTCCTCCATTCGTTTATCGCTCATCCTATTCACCGTGGCGGCACTGGTCCTTTCCTCCCTATCTAGAACCGTCACCAGCCCACTTCCCTCAGTACCCTTGGTAACAATGCTATTACCAACCGTGATTTCCTTACTAATAGTCTGCCCTGACTTATCCCTGGCCTTAATATCCTCACTGGCACTTGCGCCTGCAGGGTTAGTGTCAACGATTGGATTGGTCATGACCNNGTTGTTCAGTAGGACCCACCGGCGCATTATTAACCTGGTATGACCTCTCCTCCCCTACCTTAACGTCGCTGTGGCTTATTACCTCAACACCATACTTCCTCAATTTACTGAGCAATGAATCATTAATATTTATCAGCACTATGTTGGCCCTTGACTGTTTAATATACTCCATCAATTTCGGGACCAATTTCTTGTTTAGGTTACTGGGCATAAGTACCAATAAGGATTTCTCGTGCGTTCTCATGAACCAATCCACGTCATTTGGTATGTAATNNTCACCCTTAATTATGAACCCCTTGGCCCTTGCATACCCAAATAGAATCTTACTAATTAGATCTATCTTATCTTGTGGTAGTGAGGTCTGAAGAACCAGGAACCCGGTTTTGGATACCGTGTTTATCACATTACTTACTAAACCTGAGTCATGGCTGGGTAGTTTCTTGGCCCATTGGTTATACTCCATGATCACCAATGGATCAATTATTGGTATTATGGTTGGGGTCTTTCCTCTGGCCGTCACGGTTTTTGGAAGCGTGATCTCCATGATATGCCTTAGATAGTCAAAGACGTAACCCAGTGTTCCGGCAATTAACGAACCTAGCAATAGCAATGGGGTTGCCTCGTAACTCCACGTTTTAATGGCAAGTGGAATATAGAGGAGGGCTGTTGTTGCGAGTAATGGTATTAAATTCATTATTGCGTAGTTAATATGTACATTCGGGTTTAGGAAGGATGCAAACCTCGCCAAGTATTTACTCAATAATGGAGGGATTACCACGATTNNTCATAATGAGGAAGTACAATGATGCATTACTCAACACGCCATAGGTCGTGACTAGGTAACCATAACCACCAGATAGCGTTAATAGAATGCCCTTAACCAGGTTTAGGTTATTTATGTGCAGCATGGTTATTGGTACCCACTCAATACCCACATATGCATAGGCTATTATGTATAGTAATGTGAGGAGGGAGAAGATGACTGTGGATCTTATGCCGTATCCCCTGACTGAGGGTAACATTGATAATGGTATAGATAACCAGTAAATTGGTGTGAAGAGTAGGGACCATGATATTACGGCTATGTCATTAACAACGCCAGCCTCAGTTACTAAATAGGTAAGTAGCAGTAACGGCATTATTATTAGTGATGCGCGGTTAAGCGTTGTTATGAAAATGAAAACGATATATGTTATCATGATTGCCGCGGGGATGCCATGCCTATTTAGCGCTGAGGATACTAACACCATTGCCAAGAGCGCCACGAAAACGTACATGGGTACTATGGGGAAAATAACGTATAGCATTACTGCGGTAATTGCGTCCATTGCCGTGTAAAATGCATTTGTTACTACATTCTGATCCACATCATATTAGGTATAGAAAGTACTTATAAACCGTTCTTCGCAGTAAAATTGAAAGAAAAGGTAGACATACTTATGTGGGCTCTGTTGTACTGTGGATGGACTTTATCACGTCAACCCATGGATTATCGCGAATGAAATCAGGCAATAAGTAATTATCCTGCGCAGTATTTACCGGCCTCTGCCCATATTCATCCCCTTCCCCATGATTACTCCCCATATTAGGCGTGCAATTATCCCTTTTTTCAATCTCCTCAACCTTGGCAATGAGCTTACCGAGCAATTCCCTAAGCTCCCTCAGTTCCTTAACTACCTCAACTACTTCGTTCTTTTCAACTTCGTTTGTATCGGCATTACCAATAATGGGTAGTTGTGAATTGGTGATTATGGAGAGCCTAACATTGAATACGCTGTAGGCGTTTAGGCTGTACTTATTATCCACCGATTGAGGCAGGTCATTACTT
>DAXY01000011.1:2703-3014 GCA_002506645.1 Vulcanisaeta distributa
GATATTGCCTTATACACCGTGTTCACGGATATACCGAGTTTCTGGGCTATCTCCTTAGGCTTTAACCTCTCGTTAAAGTATAGCCTAGCTGCCAACTCCTCAGTCCTTGTTAATTTAATCGACATACCCCACTAGGTGCGGTATTTGATTAAAAATCAGTTTATGGCCCTTAATTAACGAATTACATGGGTAATACTCATTGATATACTTGATTGCGGTAAATAATATAAAGCATGAACGCCGCATTAACGCTGATGGGTACGGGTGCCGCAATAGTCGTTCACGGCGGTGCAGGGAGCCTGGGGTACTTC
>DAXY01000011.1:3042-3438 GCA_002506645.1 Vulcanisaeta distributa
GGGTTGGAGGTTGCCAGGAGGGGTAATGCGGTTGATATGGTGGTTGAGGCCGTCACAGTCATGGAGTTAGACGGTTCATACGATGCAGGTAAGGGATCCGTGCTAAACCTATACGGTGAGGTTGAGCAGGACGCCGGCGTCATGTGGGGTAAGGACTTGAGTATTGGGGCTGTGGCTTCGGTTAAGCACGTGATAAACGCGGTAAGGCTTGCGAGACTTATCATGGAGAGGACGGACCACGTGTTAATAACTGGGGACGGCGCTGAGGAATTGGCCAAGCAATTCGGCCTTTGGGCCCCAACGACCGAACTAATTGATGAGTATAAAATTACTAGGTATAGGTCCCTGGTCAAGAACTTACGCTCGCGGTACGAGAAGAACGCCGAACTCGCGAGG
>DAXY01000011.1:3583-6564 GCA_002506645.1 Vulcanisaeta distributa
TTGGGGAGTTCATAATAAGGGCCATGGCATCGTTCAGGGTAGCCACACTGGTCAGGGGTGGCGTTGGTATTAATGATGCGGTGAGGCAGGTGGTTGATTACGTAACCAGGTTATTCGGTCCAGGAAATATTGGCCTAATCGCGATCGACAGCCTCGGTAATGTGGCCTCGGCATTCAACACGGAAGTTATGGGTAGGGCATGGAGTAGGGAGGGGTTGGGTAAGGTAGTGGTGGCTCATTTCCCGAATGACCCATTTCCATGAGCTATAGGAACTTGCCAATGAATTCATTGAGTCTTTCCCCAATTGCCCTCGCACGTTCCCTAAACGTTCCGTAATCCCTGGACCTATCATAGATCACCCTACCATCCACAATAACCATGTCCACGTCCGAGCCATCGGCCGAGTAGACAATGTTTGATAAGATATTATCTACCCTGGCTGGCTGAAGTCTTGGACTGCCTAAGTCAAGCAGTACTAAATCGGCAACACAACCACTGCCTATGCAACCACCATTTAGGTTGAGTAGCCTATAGCCGTTGAGCGTCGCTGCCTTAAATGCGTGTACCGCCTTTATGCTGACGTCCCAGTAGGAGTGCCGCTGAAGCAGTACGGCCTCCTTCATCTCCCTGAACATGTCGAGGGAGTTATTGCTGGCGGGCCCATCAGTACCAAGGGTCACCGGCACTCCCATGTCCATTAACTCCCTCATTGGGAAGTGGCCGGCCGTGGCCAGCTTCATGTTTGACGTTGGTGCGTGGGTGACGTGGGCATTGGCCCTCGCTATCATACCCAACTCCCAATTGGTGACCCAGCCCAGGTGAACCAATTGCGACCTACTCGATATTAACCCGAGCGAGTTTAGGTACTCCACGGGGAACATGCCGAACCTCTTCCTCGACTCGTAAACCTCGTCCCTAGTCTCGGACACGTGCATTTGAATCGGTAAACCAAGCTCATCGCTCAAGTCCCTAACCCTCAATAACGTGTCCTTACCAACGGCGTAAATGCTATGGACATTAATTACAGGCCTTATCAATCGCGAATTGCCGTGCATGCTCACGAAGTTCCTCAACTCATTCTCAACAAGTGTTGGTTTCATTAACATGTCCATGAATACGGGGCCCAGGGCAGCCCTCAACCCGTATTTCAACGCCACATTTGCCGTCACGTCAGGGTGGTAGTACATGTCTATGAACGCTGTCGTACCGCTCATCACCATCTCGATGATTGATAACTCACTACCTAGGGCAATGACCTCGCTGGTCAATTCACGCTCCACACTCCACATCCTGCCGAGCCAGGTCATTAATTCCGCATCGTCATAGAAGCCCCTCAGCAACGACATTGGCGTATGGGTGTGGGCGTTGACTAGCCCGGGTATTACGGCATGGCCTGAGCAATCAATTTCATCAAACCCACTGCCCTGTATGGAGCCCACGCCTACTATTACCCCATCGTCAATGGCTATATTGACGTTCCTAAGCACCCTCAATTCATCGTTTATCCAGGTCAGTACAAAATCACAATTCCTAAGTAAATACCCCATGCCAAGTCATTAGACGCACCGTTACCTAACTAAAACCTTTGGTTCCAAGTGCACTGACTTAATGATGTAGATCCATGAGTATTGACCGAGCCTTTGAACCTCACCGTCATCAATGACGACCCTCTCCCTAAACAGCGGTGCATCTACAACGAATGTCTCGCCCTCACCACCCTCCAGCGCTGGGTTGAAGCCGTACTTCTGCGCCGAATTGATCAATTCCTCAATATCATCTAGCGTCAATACCCTACCCAATAACCTGGGGTTTATACCCATCGTGCTTATTGACGTTAGCACGAACCTAAACCCCCCATTATATAAGTCCCTTAGGTAAGTTGCCTGGTTCTTCCTCCATAACGGTGAGTAAACCCTCAGGCCAACCTCGTGGGCAACCATATTAATCATCATCCTCTGGTAATCAGACAGCAGGGCACCTGTCACAATACCGCCTACTTGTAACCTAACCTTAACATCATTAAGGGCCCTCCTCAAGTCCTCAAGCTCGAGGTCCTTAACGCCGCTAGTATCGTAAAAGACCTGCTGAATGCCCAGGGCCTCGGCTTGGTACTTAGTCCACTCAATGTTTGGGTAATGAAACATCCAGGAATCAATGCGGTGGGGCCTTAGCGTGAGTAGGCATGCTATTTCGAACCCCTTGAGCGCGGCCCAGTGCAGGGCATATGTGGAGTCCTTACCACCCGAAAAAAGTGAGCAGACCCTCATTACTAGGCACATTAATTGCTGCTACTACTTAAAATACTAAGGCCGCTTATGCATAGGCGGGCCCATAGGCCGTAAGTAGTAATGTTTTTAATTCACTAGTGAGCGCCCCGACCTAATGAGCGGTGAGGGTGAGGAGTGGCAATTCCCGGAGGATTGGGAGTACTCCGGCGGTGTGCCAGAGAGACTACTGAAGATTAGGGTTAAGTGCCCATACTGCGGCTACGTCTTCGAGACCGAGATGGGCGAGTCCTGGTATAACATGGGCATCTCAATAACCTGCCCCAAGTGCGGTAAGCAATTCTCAATAAGTATGTATGGCGAGGTCATCGGCGAGGTTAAGAAGACCGCGAAGAAGTGACGCTAAAACATATTTAAATTAATATACCCAACGACTTCGATGGGCAGCGCCAAGTGCATTGAGGACTTAATAAACTCCCTAATGACGTTCTACTCGATAGTCTCCATAGAGCATTACATGATATTGCTACTAATAATCAAATCAGGAAGTACCGAGGGTATTTATGATCAATTATTAAATGTGGTCAGGGATCACTTGGATAAGGAGGATAGAATACTCAACAACATGTCAGGACTTAAGAACTGCATGGACAGTAACGTGGCATCCCTCATTGAGGACCTCGTAAGGGATGTTAAGGATGGGATTGCGTTAGTTAATGATCCGGAGTTCGTAAGTAACTACATTAATAACTTCG
>DAXY01000011.1:6677-9898 GCA_002506645.1 Vulcanisaeta distributa
ACCTGCGTCAGGTTCTTCCTAATGGCCTCAATGCTCTCCAGGAACTTCTTCCTCTGCTCATTATTTAAGTTAAGCTCTATTATCTTCTCAACGCCATTCTTACCAAGTACTACGGGGACTTCGGCGAAGACGTCCTTCACGCCATACTCACCATCGAGGTATACCGAGGCCTCGAATACTCTCTTTCTATCTCTCTTTATCGAGTCTACCATTAATGCGAGACCCGCGGCAGGGCCCCAGTTAGAGCTGAAGCCCCTTAGGCTTACAATATCAGCCCCAGCCTGTATTGTCTTCTTAACGATATCGTCGTACTGCTCCTTAGTTATGAACTCGGTGAGTGGCTTGCCATACACGAAGGAGGCCTCCGGCACTGGGTACATGTTCTCGCCGTGCTGTCCAAGGACCACGGGTATTATTGACTCAGGGGCTATACCAATGAGTAGGGATGCGTAGTAGGCCATCCTATTTGAATCCAACACCCCACTGAACCCTATAACCCTGTTCCTTGGAAAGCCCAATTTCTTGTACAGTACGTACACCATGGCGTCCAGCGGGTTCGTGGTTATTATCACTATTGAGTTTGGTGCATACCTCCTTATCTGCTCGGCTATTGAGGCCACGATCTCCGCATTCTTACCCGCCAACTCCTCCCTAGTCATGCCGGGCTTCCTGGCTAGTCCCGCCGTTACTATTACTATGTCGCTACCCTCCATATCCCTATAATCATTACTACCCCTATACCTCACGGATTTACCCAGTATTGCCGCTGCGTGGTTTAGGTCCAGGGCTTCACCTTGGGGCAGGCCCTTCACTATGTCTATTAGGACCACCTCATTATCCACCTCAAAGAACATTAGAAATGCTGCCGTGGTTGCACCAACACGCCCACTACCTACTATCGTGATCATGCTAATCCACCCATCACCAGCATTGCTGCTGAATTTTTAACTTTAATCCAGATCATAGTGTATCGCCAATAATAGGCGTTGTTGGATCTAGGGTTTTAATCTACGAAAATAATCACTGAACCACTTAATGCTCACATTTTACATTTAACTATGGAGAAGCCCGAGGCCTTCCTCAACCTATTCATCACGGCTAATCCAATACCCCTCTCCTCAATACCCTCTGCAATCCCTAAATCCACATTGAGCTTGTCCAAATTCCTGAGTGAATCGAAGAGTGATGCGGCTATCGTGTATGGGTTCCCCCTATAGCCCAGTATTATTATGGGCAATTCACCTATTTCGGGATACTTCATCAATTCGTTGGCCGTCTCCTTCGTGATCAGTAATGCTACCCTCAATTTCCTATTTAGGTAATTAATGACCGTGTCGCGCAGTAGCCTAATTAATGAGCCATAGTCCCCGCACTCAACGACTATTAACTGTGTACGCGGCGCATAATGCCTATACTTCATGCCAGGCGCCAGGGCAATGTCGGCCTCGCCAAGCCCCCTCGCGAATTCCGGGATCATTATCTCAGTATTGAATAATTTCCTCAATTCCTCAATTGTGAATGGGCCTGGCCTCAACAGTACCGGTGGGTTCCTAGTGACATCGATTATTGTTGATTCAACTCCGAAAAACGTGGGCCCAGCATCTAAGAGCATAATGTCGACATCCTCATTCATGTAGTCCTCAATTACGTGCTCAGCCAACGTCGGGCTTGGCCTACCGGACTTATTCGCGCTCGGCGCGGCTATTGGCGTGTTCGATACCTTAATTAATTCGAGGGCCACGGGGTGGGCGGGCGACCTAACGGCAACCGTATTACGCCCTGCCGTAACCTCCCTAGGCACATCGGGGGATTTTGGCAGGATCAACGTCAGGGGGCCAGGCCATGCCTTCTTAACCACAGACAGCGCTATCTCAGGCACATCAATGGCCACCTTATCAAGGTCATACACACCCGCAATATGCACTATCAATGGGTTATCCGGCGGTCTCCCCTTGGCTTTAAAGATCCTTAGGCATGCCTCGCCGTTGAATGTGTCGGCGCCAAGCCCGTAAACAGTCTCCGTGGGAAATGCAACTAGGGAGCCGCGCCTAACGTAGTCGCTTGCCTCCCTAATTATTGATGGGTCAGGATTAAGAGGATCCACCTTACGTACCTTAAGCATTGCGCCTACCTACGCTTAATGCTTATAAAGCCATCTACGTAATTGATACGCACCCACGGGTAATTATCATCAATAAGCTGGATAGGTTTATAAGTAAGTCCACGTGACACTGTTGGTGATTAATAATGGCAGTGTCTAATGAGGAATCAATGAGTGGAATGAATAATGAGATAGAACAGCCAATATTTAAGACGAATTTACCCAATGATAAGGTTAAGGAATTAATAGAAACCCTACGCAATGTTTACGACCCTGAAATACCAATAAATGTCTATGACCTGGGCCTTATTTACGAAATAACCATGGATAATGATAAGGTTGTCCACGTTAAAATGACGCTGACCGCAGTGGGTTGCCCATTATCCGAGAGCCTTGGCTACCAAGTCGGTGCCGCCATCCAGCAGGTATTGCCTGACGCTAAGGATATAGAGATTGACGTAGTATTTGATCCTCCCTGGACCCCCCTGAAAATGACGAAGCTCGGGCGTGAAATGTTCAAGGCCCTCTATGGTTATGACATTGTTGAACAATGGCTAAAGACACAGGGCGAGCAAAACCCGCAGTCAAGTGAGGGTGGGTCAAGCGTTAGTGAGGGTCAGTGATTTTAAAATAACGTGATTCCTCCTAAACCGCCGCCCCCTCCATTATTGAATAAAGTAAAAGATTTAAAAGGTTTATTTGGAATAGAAAATGTGGCATCATCGAGAGGCACCATTCCATTAAGAGGAACATTAACTGAGAGGGTGCGGCAGAAACTGAGTGAGATCCTGGAATCAAGCGACTTAATAAGGTTCGTAGCCCTGATGACCATGGACGGATTCACGATAGCCTCGGAAATGAGGGATAACGTTAGTATCAACCCAAAGTGGCTTGGTGCATTAATGGTTTCCTCAATAAAGAGCCTCGAGCTAAACCTAAGGAAGATTCTGAACGATGTAAAACTATCCGAGCTCATCATATCGCTTGGGCAGGATTTACTCATTGTAAAGTCCATTGATAAGTTGGCGTTGTTGATGATTGTTGATAAGGCCCTGGACATAAACTTCGTGATGTACGAGGTTGAGGAAAGCCTACGTGACTTATCGACCGACCTTGGATT
>DAXY01000011.1:9954-17772 GCA_002506645.1 Vulcanisaeta distributa
GACTCTATTAACGCGGCTGATGTTAGGTTCTCTATCAACTGCTTCGACTTCTCATAATACGCATTAATCAACTGCAGCAACTTCTGCTTAACGTAGTCTATGGGCTTCGTGTAATAAACATAGGTATAACCACCATTCTTAGCAAGCACGGGTCTTCTGGCTATTAGGCCCAATTGAACAAGCTTGACCAGGGACCTCTCAATGGTACTCCTTGACTTGTTCATTTCCTTCGCTATCTCGGCCACGGTCATCGGCTCCTTAACCCTGTTCTGCAATAGGTAGTATATCTCGACCTCAGTTGGTGAGAGCCTTAAAATGCACCTAAGGATGTACTTAATATCGACATCCTCAAGGATCTCCTCAGTACTCTTCTCCCTGATGCTTATGAGAGACACCACGTTAATCACCAACATCAGTGTCACAAGGTCTCTTTATAAACCTTTTTCCTCAACATTTTCCACATGGATGCGTGGTTTTTACCAAATTATTTATATATAAATTAAGGCCTATAGCTCTAAAGTAATGCCTATATTCCTACTTCTCGCTAGGTTATATACGTAATTCGCCGCTGCTAAGTCCTCAGCGGCGATACCGACGGACTTGAATAGCGTGATTTCATCATTCCCAAGCCTGCCCTGCCTTACCCCACTTATTATCTCGCCTATCTCAACTAAATCATTTTCATTTATTAATCCGCTTTTCATTGGAATTATTATGTCGCCAGTCTCGTTCATAACGGCGGCGCGTGAGTCAACAACTATCGTTGAGGCCCTACGAATTACCTCATCATCAAGCTCCCTGGCATTAACCTCAGGCGCGCCGATCGATGATATGTGCATCCCTCCATGTAGCCAGGAACCTCGGATAACAGGCTCCCTACTTGTCGTGGCCGTGATTACTATGTCGGCTTGCCTAACGGCATCAACGCCTGAGTCAACAACTACAGCATCAATGCCCCTCTCCTGCGCAAGCCTTGCCAATTCAAGGGCCCTCTCCCTAGTCCTTGAGTGTATGAGCAACTTCTTAATGCTAAATGCCCTAGACAGCAGTAGTAGGTGGTACCTAGCCTGCAGCCCAGCACCTATGATCGCTATATTATCCGTGCCCCGCGCTAAATACTTAATAGAAACCGCCGTAGCGGCCGCGGTCCTCCACGCGGTTAATACCGTCCCATTAATGACCGCCAGCGGCTGCCCCGTGATGTCATTCATGAGGATGACTATTCCCTGAGTAGTTGGTAATCCACGTGCCCTATTTCCCTCAATAACATTGACTATTTTCACGGAGAAGCCCATACCGCGCGCACCACAGGGCATGACCCCCCACCAATCGTTATTGAGGTAAATAACCGTCCTCTGGGGCATCTTAACATTACCTAGGCTATAATCCCTGAATGCCTCAGCCACCGCATTTATCAGTCCAGCAACACCGTCGGCACTATCAACAAGCTTGTCGACATCCCCACCGTTTATTACCGTTATTTCCATACTCCGTAATATGAATTATAATGATTAATTTAAGCATTATGTCCATAAATATAAATAGAAAAATGCCATTTCTTCCCTAGCAATAGATTTATTAACCCTAAATATAAGTAAAGTAATTGTGAAAAATATGAGGGTAAGGTGCATGGACTGCAAATACTTTAGGCTCCACGAACTGCGCGATAACATCGGTATTTGCATGAATAGAGATAGCCCATACTACATGAGGCTCGTCATGGCCGAGTGGCAATGCCCGTTCTTCGTAGAGTTCAATGAGGAGAATGATGAGGATGAGTTTTATTGGTGCCTGGACTGTAAGACCATGGTTCATAGATCATTATTGCCACTTCATAAGGGGCATAAGCTGGTTAAGATACCGTACATTGATGAGGAGTCGCACCTGGAGACCTACGTAGCAGATTAGGCATTACTTAAACAATACCTCCTTACGAAATCCTCAATGGCCCTGGCGATTACCCTAATGTCCTTACCCCTGGGCGTGTGCGGCATACCCTCGACCCGTATAAGCTCGACCACGTTGCCGAGGGACTTGGCCCTTTCGTAATAATCCTCTACCTGCCTTATGCTCACTAACTCGTCATTAGTGCCGTGTATTAGGAGTATTGGGGGTAGGCTAGGCCTTAGGTAATTGATTGGTGATGTCCTCATCAGAAACTCCTCAGTGATCTGCCTACTATCGATCCTTAACAACTCCTCGTAAGTCCTCCTCCTAATACTGCCGGGTTCACCCGACATTAGCCACCTAATCTGCGCCAACCTATCCGTAGGCCCCGACACGGATATAGCGCACGCAACGCCGTCCATCGTTGATGCGGCGAGTAGGGCTATTGTACCACCCATTGAGTGCCCTGCAATTACGTACTTATCGTTGACCCCACTCATTAATTCCCTGACCTTGTTAAGCCCATCCTCAAAATCCCTATATGCCGGCGCCACAACCTCCAGATTTAGTGACCTAAGTGGTCCCGTGAGCCAATTTATCTTATCAGGGTTTGAACCAAAGCCATGTAGTGCCAACGCCCTCATTAATGGGGCATGTGCATTGAATTGGTTATAAAGCTTTGGTACAGAGGAGAGTTAACCTAATAAATTTATTATAAGCCACATTATCGATCATGGCAAAACCCAGGAAGGCGAAGAAGCCCCAAAGACGTAAGGGGAAACTCTTCTACCTGGCGCTGGCGTTGGTAATACTTGGTGAGGCAGCCTTCATAGTGGTCCTATTCCTGCCAGGTATTGTATCTAGGTTAACGGTATCCCCACAGTCCCAAGCCGAGGTTAACGCCACGGTAATTACGGAATACATGCTTTCAACATTGATAAACCCATATAACAACACGCTCATAAACGCGACGGCCTTGGGCCTAATAAACAATACGAGACCTGTAATAATGTACTTAACGATTAATGACCCATACCTATTGAATGAGTACTGCAACGTTTGGCCAATGCTCTATAATGCCGCGCGTTATCACGGCTATAACGTGGTTGTCGTAGTATTCCCTAACCCACCAACGCAGGCCCCAGCAACATCATCCGTGGTTCAGCAATTCAGTAATTACGTATATGAATTATGTAGCTTTAACCCTGAAACTACGAACTTCATAATCACCACGGCATTTTGGGGAAATTACACGTCAGGGCCTCAGGTACTTATTGTTGGGTATGGAACGTTACTACCACTATTACTGACTAAGTTAGGCATCAATGCCAGCAGTGTTTACTTCCCAGTGCTGGTACTTATTGGGCCTCACGATACCGTGAACGCCTCAGGGATAATTTACGGCCCACAACTCACGAATAGTACGTACCTAGGCAGGGCGTTATTTGACTCCTCGACAGGTGGTTAATCCGGTAAAAACCTCGTGCACATGGTGGGCTCATCATCATTAAGGATCCTACTTATTGATTCCAGGTCCCAAATTGCGCATAGGTAAGTCCTCGTGTACCTTGCCAACTCCACTGCCGAGTTGACCTTCTTTATCAGGCCGCCAGTCACGTCTATATGGTGCGTATCCCTCTCGCTCACCACGTATGACCTCGTTAATTCCCTAATAACATTACCGTTGGTATCGAGCACGCCTGGCACGTCGGTTAGGAATATCGACGCTGATGGCCTTAATTTGGAGCCGAGGTCGAGCATTAAATCATCACCGCTGATTATGGAGAAGCCGTCATCGCTGGCGACCACGTCGCCGTAGAGCATCGGCACTACCCCCCTCTCGATTAATTCCATTAGGTGCGTGGTCCCTATCAATAGGTGGGGCCTGCCTTCCCTAATGATGTATATGGAGCCAGTCCTTAATGGGTATATGGGCAGCCCAACCGAGGCCAGCGTGAGCGTTATTTTCATGCTCAAGTGATTGAGCACGGCCGATGTGAGGGAAACACCGATTAACTGCCCAGCGTCCCTATACCTGCTTAACCCGTAGGCCAGGGCTATTGGGTGCGCGAAACTGCCGCCACCGTGAATTAGGATAAACCTCCTGCCCAGCTTAATTTCCCTAGCTAATAGGGCGCCTAGCTTCATCACCCAATCCTCCCTATAACTCAGTGGTTTCGACTTATCACTTATTGCGCTACCGCCCAGCTTTATCATGAATAACTCCATTAAGCCCTCGTTAATTAACACCGCAAATCCAGGTTTATAAGTGTGAAGCCATTTATTGAAATTAGGGCATGGATTGTTGGGTTAGAACTCCCTAGTTACTGTGAACCTCAGTATTTCCCGAAGATCCTCAACAAACTCGTTACTCCCCAACTCATTAAGAGCCTTTTCCGACCTCTCCGCAAATTCCATGGCCATCCTCAACGCGTTCTCCCTGGCGTTGGTCTTCGATATTATCTCCACAGCCCTCTTAACGTCATCGTTAGTGACCATGGCCTTGCCGAGGATGCCCAATAATTCCTCCCTATCCTTATCGCTGAGCTCCTTCAATGACATAATAATTACCGCATTGCCCAACTTATGCTCCTTAATGTCCTTACCGATTTCCTTACCGAACTTCCTGACATCCCCAAATATGTCGAGTATGTCGTCAAGTACTTGGAAGGCGAGGCCCAGGTACGTGCCGTACTCGGACAATGGCTCGACATACTGCGGTGTATTGGCTGACATTGCGCCGAAGACCGCCGCGGTCCTTATTAGGGCGGCCGTTTTAAGGCTAATCATCCTAACATACGTATTGTACAGGGTCTCCCAATTATTCAGGAGCTTGGGTCCCAACCTATTTTCCACGAAGTAGGGGTCCCTGCGCCCTGCATACTCNNAGCAGTATGTCGAGCCTCTCACCCTCATCAATAGCCCTTATCGTGTTTGCGGTCTCCCTGGCGAAGGCTATTGGGTCCCTGGTCTCGAGTATTGCCTCCTCAATCGCCTCCCTATACCATATACCGATTAGTATGGCCGCGTTATCGCCGTACTTAGCCCTAACCGTTGGCTTACTCCTCCTTAGTACTGCCTCGTCAATTATGTCGTCATATATAAGGGAGTAATTATGTATCAACTCCACAATGGCCGCGGCGGGTAGCGCAAGCCTATAATCACCACCGCATGCCCTTGCGGCGGTCAGCGTTATTAAGGGCCTTAATCTCTTACCACCGGTGGATACTTGGTAAATCACGGCATCCCTAAACTCCTCATTAACCCCCCTGCCCAGGTACTTGATCAATTGCTCATCAATCTCGCGTCCATAGAGGTTATGGAGTTTCTCAAGAATGTCCATTAATGCATGGCCAGCGCTGAGGTAATTAAGTTATATCCCAGCGAGGTTGGTGAGTATTTTAACTGTTGAAATATGAATTAACTAATGCCTAAGGTCGTTATTAATTATTAATTATGGACAAAGCTTAATATTGCTTGATCAATCATTAAAAACGTATGGGCCAGGACGTGGTAATCACGGGCTTCGTAAGGACGCCCATTGGAAAATTCGGTGGGGCGTTTAGGAATGTTAAGACTCCATACTTAGCTGCTGAGGTAATAAAGGCGTTGCTGAGGAGGACCGGGGTTGATGGTAAGTTAATTGATGAGGTCGTCTTCGGATCAACGCTCCAGGGAGGTATGGGGCAGAACCTGAGTAGGTTCGCGGCGTTACTCGCTGGGTTACCGGTTGAGGTCAGCGCATTTACCGTTAATAGGGTCTGCTCCTCAGGGATGCAGGCAATTATCGAGGCAGTTAGGGCACTTAAGGTTGGTGATGTAAACCTGGTAATAGCCGGCGGCGCCGAGTCCATGAGCACGCAGCCGCTTGCACTACCTCACGAGGTTAGGTGGGGGATTAAGCACTTGATTGGTAGGGATTTGAGGTTTATCGATTTAATGATTTACGATGGGTTAACGGACCCAACCAATATGTTACTGATGGGTCAGGAGGCCGATAAGGTGGCTATGGAGCATGAAATAACCAGGGAGGAACTCGATAAGGTCGCGTATGAGAGCCACATGAGGGCTTTGAGGGCTACGGAGAGTAAGTACTTCCTCGAGGTGGAGCCCGTCGATGCTGTGATAAATGGCGAGAGGATTTACTTGGATAGGGATGAGGGCATTAGGCCGGACACAAGCCTTGAGAAGCTGGCCAAGCTAAAGCCGGCCTTTGGACCCAATGGGCTGCACACGGCTGGTAACTCGTCGCAGTTGTCTGATGGTGCCGCAGCATTGCTATTAACCACAATGGATAAGGCTAGGGAGCTTGGTATAAAGCCCATTGCCAAGATTGTCGGCTATGCCTGGCACATGACCGAGCCCTGGAGATTCCCGGAGGCGCCCGTTCACGTCATTAGGAAGTTACTAAATAAGGTTGGTTGGGGTGTCAATGACGTCGACGTCTTCGAAGTTAATGAAGCGTTTGCCGTGGTGAATGTGCTGGTGAATAAGGAATTGGGCATACCGTATGATAAGATGAATATATTCGGCGGCGCAATAGCCCTGGGCCACCCACTGGGCGCGAGTGGTGCTAGGATAGTGACCACGTTAATATCGGCGCTAATGCACGTGGGCGGTAAGAGGGGCGTGGCCGCGCTCTGCCATGGCACCGGCGGCGCCACGGCCGTGGCAATAGAGATGCTTTAACCTAAGGCAAAAGGCTTTTAAAAGTAGTTGGCCCATCACCCTCAGTATGGTTGATGCCCTGGAATAAGGGATTTCTCGGAGTTGAAAATAATGATTAACCTACTCAAGAAGTACAGGGGCTATGCAACGACGCTCATAAGCCTATACATAAACGGTAATAGGCCAATACCGGATGTCGTGTCGATGCTTAGGCAGGAGTGGGCATTGGCGAGTAATATTAAGGACAAGACCACGAGGACTCATGTACAGGATGCCCTAGAACGAATAATAAACTCGATAAAGGGAATCTCGAAGGCGCCGGGTAATGGGCTTGCGATATTCGCAGGCTTCAACATGATAAACCCAGGTAATTATGAGTGGGTGTTCTATGCAATAATACCGCCAATACCAATAACCACGTTTAAGTACATATGCGATACCTCATTCCACACAGAGATCCTTGAGGGCATGGTCAAGAGCAGCGACACATACGGGATAATAGTTATTGAGAGGGGTGAGGCGGTCATTGCGTTGTTGAGGGGTAATTACTGGGAAATAGTTGATAAGGTGGAGTTCTTCGTACCGAATAAGCACGCCGCAGGCGGTCAATCAGCCCTTAGGTATAAGCGACAGACAGAGCACCTCGCCGAAACATTCTACAAGTTAGTCGCGGAAAGAGCCAATAAGGTGTTTACCGAGGTACCAAACCTCAAGGGCATCGTGGTCGCCGGCCCAGGGCCGACGAAGGAGGAGTTCCTTGAGGAGGGCGAGCTTGATCACAGGATTAGGGATAAGGTAATCGCCATAGTGTCGGCATGCTGTGCAGACGTTGGCGGCGTCCTCGAGGCAATTAGGAATGCTGAGGATAAGCTTAAGGAGACTGAGTATGTGAGGGCTAAGAAGTTGATGGAGGAGATCATGTACCTAGCCGTTAAGAAGCCTGAGTACCTAATCTATGGTAAGGACTCGGTAATGGACGCGGTAAAGAGGGGTATTGCAAAGATTGTCGTTGTTAGTGAGGATGTTGGTGAGGACGAGATCATGAACCTAACACTAATGCTCAGGGGTAGGAAGGACGTAGAACTATTCGTAATGCCTAAATCCGTTGAGGAGAACCTAACACTGACGCAGACCTTCGGTGGTTATGTAGCCATATTATCAACACCAACATGGCTTATGGAAAATTACGAGGAGTATCAAAAGCAAAGTAATGCAATGTAATATTAAAATTTTGACAATGAAAACCAAAATATTGAATATTAT
>DAXY01000106.1:0-3175 GCA_002506645.1 Vulcanisaeta distributa
TGGACCTTGGTTGATAATGAGGCCGTTGCGGTAAATCCGAACTTTGACTATGCCCTTGTCAGGATAAGCATTAACGGCGTTACGGAGTACCTATGGCTAGCTGGGCAGTTAGTGCCTAGGTTAATGGAGAAGTTCGGTATTAAGGATTATGAGGTTGTTAAAGTTGTTAAGGGTTCGGAATTGGCGGGGACTAGGTATAGGCATATCTACCTGGATAAGGTGCCAATACACGCAAGCCACATTGATAAGGCCCACTATGTCGTCCTCGCGGACTTCGTAACGCTTGAGGAGGGCACAGGGCTCGTGCACATAGCCCCTGCCCACGGCCCTGAGGATTTTGAGGTCGCTAAGAAGTACGGATTGCCCGTGACGAATTCCGTGGAGATCAACGGCGTATTCAACGAGAACGGTGGCGAGTTCCAGGGCAAGTACTGGCTTGATGTGTCCCAGGAAGTGATTAAGGACTTAAGGGAGAGGGGCCTACTGCTTCATTATGAGACCATAGTGCATGCATACCCACACTGTTGGAGGTGTGGTACACCATTGATTTACAGGTCCGATAGGCAGTGGTTCATCAGGGTTTCGGCATTTAGGGAGAAGATGCTTGAGGAGCTTAAGAAGGTCAAGATATACCCAGACTTCCTCAGGGATAGGTTTGATAATTGGGTTGCGAATGCGAGGGACTGGACAATATCGAGGAGTAGGGTCTGGGGGACGCCATTACCAGTTTGGCGCTGTAAGGACGACCCAGGCAAGGTCTTAGTGATAGGATCGCTGGATGAGTTGAGGAGGTACGCGAAGTTCATACCCAATGTGCCCAATGAAATGCTTGTCCATAGGCCATGGATTGACATGGTACGGATAGAGACTGAGGACTGTAAGGAGTGGGTTAGGGAGCCCTTCGTTGTTGATGTCTGGATGGACAGCGGTGTGGCGTGGATAGCGAGCATTGATGGGCTTAGGAACAAGGAGTTATTCGATAGGCTGTACCCATATGATTGGGTCACGGAGGCTATAGACCAGACCAGGGGCTGGTTCTACTCCTTATTAGTGACATCGGTGCTCTGGATGGGTAAGGCTCCATACAAGTCCATACTGATTAGCGGGCACGTAGTGGATAAGTACGGCCAGAAAATGAGTAAGTCGAAGGGAAACGTCGTATGGGCCGAGGACCTATTCAACAAGTGGGGTGCGGACCCAACAAGGCTATACCTACTGACTAAGTCCGCTCCCTGGGATACGATGTCCGTAGACCCCGACGAGATAGCCGAGTCGAGGAGTACATTGTCGATACTCTGGAACATCGTTAAGTTCGCGGACACGTACATGACCCTTGATGGGTTTAGCCCATCCATACATAGGCTTGAGGATTTAATAGGCGAGGGCCTCATTGAGGATAGGTGGTTACTCAGTAGGTTCTATAGCAGGTTACGTAGGTTTATCAATCACATGGAGAACATGGAGCTCCACATGGCGGCAAGGGAGTGGGTTAACCTAGTGATTGATGACTTAAGCCACGGCTATATCAGGCTCATTAGGCGTAGGGTGTGGACTGAGGAAAATAGGCAGGATAAGTACGCGGCATATGCCGTGCTTTACCACGTGATTAAGGGAGCCTTAATAATGGGCTCGGTACTTGTGCCGCACATAACCGATTACCTATGGAATGCCTTTGTAAGGAAGTTCGAGAAGAATGAGGTGGAGAGCGTGCACCTTGCACTATTGCCCCAGGTGAGTGAGAAGTACATAGACGAGAGGTTGGAACATGCCTTTGACCAATTATTCTCCATGTTCTCAGACATTGCAGAGTTAAGGAATAGGATCAAGGTTAAGCTGAGGTGGCCCCTTGCCAAGGCCATTATCAAGGTCAATAATGCCGGCGATCTAGAAATGCTTAGGCAGGTTGGTCACCTGCTCAAGTACCTGGCCAACGTTAAGGATGTGGAGTTTGTGACAGAGCTTAGTCAATGTAATGAGGAGGAGTTCGCCAGATCCCAGGGAAGGGATTACGAGATATGCCTCAGCAGGGTTATGGATAAGAAGTTGTACTACGAGGCGCTGGCTAGGGAGGTTGTTAGGCGTGTACAGACCATGAGGGCCAAGGCAAACCTTAGGGTTGATGAGAGGATAAGGGTCTACATAAGCACAGGTAATGATGACCTACTCTCGTCCATTAAGGAGTACATGGATTACATAGCGAATGAGGTCAGGGCGGCGCAGGTAGTAATTGGTGATGTACCAACAAGCGCATTCGCCATGGATTGGGAAATCGAGGACATGAGGATTAGGATTGGTATAGAGCGCGCTGCTCAGTAATCCGTGATAATCCCCATGCGGATTAAGTGATTGAGCGCCCTCCTAACAACCCTCCTAATGATTGCTCTACCCCTGAAGGAATTGAATAACTTAACCGCAGCCTTACGAACACTACCCTCATTAACCAACTCCTGCAATACCCTCCTCTCCTCATCACTCAATGGCACATTATACCTAAGCGCGAGCCTTGCAATATCCACTGGGCTGAGCCCAACCGAGCCATCATCCCTACGTCCAATGGCCTTGGTGATCTCGAGCGTGAGTATGGTGACCCAGTCATTGCCTGAGATATTTCCGTAAATACTCCTCAATTCCTCAATCAAGGCTTCACGGCTGGTAAATCCATCGGCAATGGCATCCCAATCGGTTAATTCAGAGACCCGCTTATACAGGACATTGACTATGTGGGCCTTGGCAATTACCATACCACCACTGTGGATGAAAACCTCCCTATACCTCGGCCTGACTATGCCGAGCCTAATCGTAGTGAACCTTCCATTACCCACCTTATCCAGGTACTTCGACTTAAGCATCAAGTGCCTGCCCAGGTAAATAATCCTACGCATCCCTACGATTATGGAGGAGAGAACACCTTTTAAAAGCATCTATCCACAGTTACTCAATGAACCTTAGAGACGTTGTTAAGTACGTTAATGCGGCCTACGCGGGCCTAATGATAGGGTTGGCCATGTACCTAGCAGTATTAATTACGCATGGCTACTCATTCGTACCGTCAAGCCAAATAAGCATTAATCAACTATTTGCATCAGGTGCGTTGGGGCCATTGATATTAGGAGTTATTCCCTGGATCATAATGGTTATGATAATCGCCACCATATTCATAGTCCTAATAAATATG
>DAXY01000106.1:3206-8866 GCA_002506645.1 Vulcanisaeta distributa
AGGAGTAAGAGGAGGAAATGATTTTTATTACCTCATCACCATCCCCAAGGAACTACTCAACCTCCTTCTCCGTCAACCTGCGCTTCACGGCCCTGTCAAAGACGATCCAATTCCTATACCACTCCTCATTCACCTTCTTAAGCTCGGTCAGTATGGCCTTGGTCAGGTCCTTGGCCGTGACCCTATCCACATCCATGAACTGGCACTCGATTTTCCTAGCAATCCTCCTGGCCACGTCGATTGGCGCGCCTGCCTTGAGTATACTCACGATAACCTTTTCAATTATGAAATCCTCCTCAGTGCCGTCCCTCTTAACCACCTTATTTACCATAGTGATTAATTGATAAAATCTTACCTAGAAATACCTTTCCCTAATAAATTATGTTGGTCCTAAGTTACGATTTTCTGGAGAGATTTTGTGATGACAGTAGTGACTCAATCTTACTTATGTAAAGCGTCTTTTCAACCTCCTCATAATTATCATTAACTCTAATCATGCCAAGCCTTATGTGGTCAATCGCCCCCTCATTATTGAACGACTTAGGTATTGAGATCACCGCCTTTCCCGTATTGTAATAGATCTTCCTGAGTACGCCTAGTGATAGTAGGTGGTCATTCCTATCCTCGAGAGCCACAAGTAGGCCCTTTTCCCAATTCTCTGGAAGTATTGCTATGATTACGTCGCCTATGCTCTTGGTTTGAAACTCCTTAACACTACCAATGGCGATGGCAACACCTCCCCACTGCTCAATGTAATGTATTGGCATGTTTAGGCTCCTCCTAATTAACCTGGTGACGTAGTTGTCATACCTCAAGCCATTGAATAGCGGTAGGTTCGCGATGGGCCTCTCCCTCAGGTTTATGCTCAATTCCCTCGATGGCATTATGTACTTGCTATATCCCATCTCCCTCCTTATCTTCCTATCATCCCTATCCCTAATCCTGGCATTGGGTGGTGATGGCAACACAATCACGTCATCAATAACGCCCCTTAATCCCCTAAGCAACTCATTCACCTCATCACCCCGCCTGATGACGACGATTCTGTTCGCCGCAACGCGCCTGATGAGTTCAACCTTGAACTTCACCGCATCAGGTCCTGACACCCAACCGTCCGTGTTTATCACCACGGCATCAACACCGTAATCACGCCTAAGCTCGTCGGCTAGTTTAGAAATGGCGCTCAGCACGTACTCCCAAACATGCTCTATACTTGTTGTCTTAACGAATATGGACCTCAAACTCCTTAACTGCGTTAAATGCGTTATGAAGCCTGTGGCTACGGATGCCGATACCGTAGTTGGCGGACCAATGTCATTTTGGCCCGGGTCACCATCAATAACGCCCACCCTGAGCCCATCCCTCACTCCCATATTCGTTAGTATGGTGGTTACCGTGGTCTTCCCAACATCCATGGCGCCAAGCACGACCACCGTGGAGTTCCTTAGCTTCAAAGTTGATAATTCCCTATCCCAAATGTCGATGGTTTCGTCACCGCCATTTATCCGTTCTATCCTGCCCTCAGGCCCAAGTACGACATCTATCCTTCCCTCGCTAAGGGACTTAACTATGATTCGTCTACCCCTCATTACTGTGAATGAGCTTCCAGGCCCATACTCAACGCCTAATACGTATAATTTGCCGTCTAATATCCTAATACTGGCTGGGCCATCAATACCTAGGAATTCGTTAGGCCCCACCGCCTGTATTTCCACGATTTAAATTATTAATACGTAATTATTTAAGCTTGATTACTCAATGAAGCGCGTTGAAGGGCTTAGTAGAGTGCCAAGTCCCTGAAGTCGTAGGGTATTGGCTTACCGCTCTTCTTAAGCTCATCAAACCTGCTCGCCAGGAATGACTCGAGTATTGGGCATCCCTCGTACTTTCCCTCCCTTGGGCATTTATGGTTCTCGGTATTAAATAGTATGAAGCAATCCCCGGACCTTGTGTCGTAGTATGGGCACTTCTTGTAGTAATCCTTCATTGACCTTATTATCCTAACGATCCATCGTTGTTTGGGGTCCTTTATTTCCCGCTTCAATTCATACTCGTTTAGGTCTTCCTCATCTGAGTAGCCATATTTCACTAGAACCACCTTTTGTGGACGACTAAGGCGTTATTGGGTGAGTATATTAATACCTTTCTCCTCGTGCCAAGCAGATTAATTAAAACGGTGCAGCACTAAAAATTTAAAGCTCAATAATTGTGGCTATATTGAATGGCGACAGGTAAGGAATTAATGGCGTTGCTGCCGCGATTATCAGACTTGGTTAAGAGGGAGGAGATTCAGGTTAGTAAGTTGGTCACGGATGCGATAAGGACTAAGGGCGTCAAGAAGATATTGGCCGAGCTGGAGAGGGAGCTTAAGGGATTGAATGATATTGCCATGGACGTGCTCAGCAGCCTTGCCGTGGGTAGGCACGTATTGATAATGGGCCCCGTGGGTATTGGGAAGACCACACTCGCCGAAACGCTGGCGGAGATCCTCCACATAACCGAGCCACCCTACATAGAGGTCGCATGCCATAGCCACATGACGGCCACCGAGTTGACGGGCGACATAGACATCGCAGTGGCCCTACAGGCCGGCCTCGATCACCCACTGGCCTATATACCCGGGCCCCTGGTCATGGCTCACGGGGGTATATTAATACTTGACGAGATAAATAGGTTAAATCCATACAGTCAAGCAGCCCTGTTACAAGTCCTTCAGGAACACTACGTCTTCATTAGGGGCTTCAAGATAAGGAGTGACTTCCTCGTAATAGCAACGTCAAACCCAGCCGAGTATTCAGGCGTTTATGAACTCAGCGAGGCATTGGCAGATAGGATGAAGGTTGTGGAGATACCATACCCAGACAAGGACCTACTAAAGTCAATACTAGCCTGGAAGAGCAGCCTATACATGGAGCACCTAGGCCTAAAGGCACCCGAAGCCCTCACAGACGTGACCGCAACCTTCATGACCCTAGTGGCCCAGGACAATAACATTGAGGTCGGCCCAAGCATTAGGTCCGCCATATACGCAATAACCACGGCCATGTCCAGGGCGTGGCTCGAGGGCAAGGAGGTCTCACTGAATGATCTGAAGAGGGAGATAGTCAGCAACATGGTCAATGTGGTCCGCGGAAGCTTCGCCAATGAGGCCGAGAAGAAGGATTACCTTGCGCGTAAGTTTGATGAAGCCGTGATGATGTATAGGAGGTATTCAAGGAAGTAAGTGTTAACATGAATAGGCATAGGTGATTAAGTGGGTAAGTTATTTAATATGGCGTACAATATCCATAGTGGGGTTAGAGCTTGAGTATAGCCATAGATCCCATGCAGATAATCACGAAGGTGCTCAGCAAGGTTTATGAGTATTTACAGTCAGATTCAAGAGTCATTAGGCCCGGCTCGGTTAGGAGTTTCGAGGCCGCAATCAACGACATAATGATGAGGATACTAATCGAGGGCGGCGTTGATTATGGCAGGTTTAAAGAGACCGTGATTAGGGTCGGAATCGAGAACCTATACCTATCCGTGGAGACTTCCAATCCAGACGAGAAGAGGAGAGTGCTTGAGGAGGCCTTTGAGAAGGCGTTTGAGGATATTGAGAAAGCGCATGAGGAGACTGAGGAGCAACCAATGCAGCAGATTACCGGGCCCAACATGAGCAGCGGTGAAGTTACTGGGAATGCGGAGGTAAGCGATTATGAAAGGAGTACGGGTAGTATTAGCGGTGGTTTTGGCGCTGAGTATAGCGCCGAGGAGGGTCAGGAATTGTCAATGAGTAGGCCATTGGTAACTAACGTTGATGAGCACAGTAAGGATGCTAAACTCGATTCAATAATATCGACAATATATGAGATACTGTATGGAGGCGTCGGCACCGTTAACTTCCTAAACCTTGCCCAATTAATAAACATGTTCATAGACCCATACGCAAACATTGTGGAGAAGGTTAAGGTACTCAGGAAGATGGAGCCATACCTGAGGAACTATGGGTTATTACCCACGGACTTCAGGAGGAGTAGGGATGGGGAGAGGGTGTTTGAGGCCCTGAGGAATGTTGTTAGGAATGCCATGAGTGGCATGGGGCAGGTCAAGGTTGTTAAGTTCACGGACATTGATAAGTACCCAACCTACGTCGTCAGCGTTAGGGAGTATAAGATCGGCGATAGTTACTTTGACGTTGATCTGCAGAAGACGGCGATGAACCTGAGCAGGAAGTCCATGATGCATAAGCTATTCACTAATAAGGACATCGTGGTTAAGGAGTACGCAAACGTGAAGATGATAGACATAGTCCTGTGCCTAGACGTTTCAGGAAGCATGAGGGAGCTCAGCAACGGAATGCCCAAGATAGAGATTGCTAAGGACGCCGTGGCTCAGTACATAGAGTTCCTATCAAGGACTAATGATAGGCTTGCCATGGTACTATTTAACTTCAGGGCCGACGTACTCTGGGGGTTACACCAGGTTAGGAGGTATCGGCAGCAGATGAATTACATGCTCAAGTACGTATATGCAGGCGGTGGTACGAACCTGGCCAATGCCCTCGAGAGGTCTAGGGAGGTCCTGACAAGGTCTAGGAGCAATTCTAAGCATGTGATTTGCGTAACGGATGGTAGGACGGTCAATTCAAGCATGTGCATTAAGGAGGCCGTTAGACTTAGGAGGGGTGGTACCACAATTTCGACGATAGCCATTGGCGAGAATAGCGATGATGAATTATTAATGAGACTCTCCAAGATCGGCGGTGGCTTGTTTATAAAGATAAGTAGTATTCATGACCTTGGAAAGGCGTTGATAATGGATAAACTACACACCATGTGACTCGGTAATACGTGATCACCGGCTTAATTCCTTTATATATCCACAGTATAATTACTGATTTGGTGGCACTAGTGCTTAGGTGCTTCAGTGATTTTGTCAGCTTCATAATTAAGTACCCATTTAGTAAGGAGGGACTTGCCAGGTTTAAGGAAATAACCAGCGAGAGAGGGATATACATTAATGACCTGGCCAATTCGGCAATGGGTAGGCAACTCCTCCAAAGGGCCTATGAGATACTTAATGAGGCCATTATTAAGGGCTCAATAACAGATGATCTAAGTCTCGGTGAGGATGAGTTACTGGCCCATTACATAGCCATTGCCCTGGCCGCGCACTTGGACAAATCCCTCTGGAGGAGGTTCGCCGATGTCGAGAGTAAGAGGTTTTCAAGTAGGTTGGCGCTTGAGGACCCGGATTGCGTAATTTACCTAGCCAAGGAATTCGGAATCAATTCCGTGAGGCTTAGGGATCTCGAGACCTACGATGAGAACCTGGCGTTGGCGTTTGATGTTGGTGTGAGGATTTGGGATTACCTGAGGTTCATGCCCAGGAATGACCCGTACTGGAAGCTCGTCAATAGGTACTTATTGAGGGGGTGGGTCTTAATGACGTATAAGGACCTAATAAGGCTTGTGGAAGAGGCTGTGGAGAGGATGGTTCTTGAGTTAATAAGTAAGGCTCATGAAAACCTTGATGAAACAAAGCCCCTGGTGGATGCCCTCGGCGGTATGAGGGAGCTCATGGAGTATAGGGCTGGGTCTACGGCTAAGGTCAGGGTGCAAATAACCGGGTTAACACCACCCTGCATGGATGCGATAATTAATGAGATTAAGTCCGGC
>DAXY01000106.1:8876-11156 GCA_002506645.1 Vulcanisaeta distributa
GTGGCTGCCTACATGCTTAGGAGGTGCCATGACCTAGAGGGTAGGGCGATGGAGGATTGTGTTGAGGACGTGGTTAACCTGTTCAGGACTGTGGCTGATTTTGACGAGAAAAAGACTAGGTACCAGGTGGAGCACATAGCGGGACTTAGNNGGAGGGCATAAGTTCTACATGCCCCCGTCCTGCCAGGAAATGAACAGCCTAGGGCTATGCCCAACAAACCTGGGCTGCGGCGTGAAGAACCCAATACAATACACGGCCAAGGCAATTAGGAAGTATAAATCAATGCAGCAGGCCCAGGGCTAGGCATACATCGTTGTTCCCTCACCCTGCCTCTGCTGCGGCGGTGCTATCGGCATGGCCGGTGGTATACCTAATTCCTTAAGCAGTAGGTTTACCTCAAAGAATACGTACTGGCCAATCATCATTTGAATGACTTGTGGGGACTTGCCCGAATTCACGGACTTGGCTATGTCTTCAACCTGCTTCGGATCGCCCTGAATAATTAACGCACCCCTAATCGATATGCTAACGATTGATGGGTTTGAACTGGCGGCGAGTGAGAATGGTATTTCAACAATATCGCCCCTAACGACCGCGTTAGGGCCGATGACCAAGTTTACATTAAATGCCACTGGGGATTGGGGCGGTATTAACTGTAGGCGTTCGGCATGTAGGTAATCAAACCTAATGCCCACGGCCTTGAACGAAAGGCTGGACATACCTTGGCAAAATACTTAAATTTAAATGGTAATTTAAATCCTACGCATGGGGAGTAAACAATCCAGGGAGACGCTGGATTTAATAAGGAAGGCATTGGTGAAGGTCGGCTCTGAATTTAATAAGAGGGGTATCGAATTCATACTGATTGGAAGTGCCGTACTACCATTGCTTTACGGAATTGATTGGGACGTTCACGACATAGACATATTCATAACCAATAAGTCGACAATAATGGAGCCGGAGCTTTTCGAAGACATAGCCAGGGAAAATGATTGGGACGTGGGGATGGACATGAGCGGAATGATGTACTACGAAATAATAATCAATGCCCAAGTCATTAGGGTGGACCTCATGGAGAACGTACTCGATATATACATACCGAGCGACATGATAAGGAATGCGGTGGAGGTTAGGATTGATGGCGTGCGCATCAGGAGCATAAGGCTTGAGGACTTACTGGTTCTAAAGGCCAGGGAGACCAGTGAGGAGGGTGATGAATTCCTGTCAAGGATTGCCGAAATACTTGCAGACCCAGAGAGTGGGTTAAGCATTGATAGGGAGTACCTGAGGAGGGCCATTAATTATTACACGGATGATAAGGACTCAATCGAGAGGAGGCTTGAGAAGTCCGGGATATACCTCGAGTAGCCCTATTTCATGTGCTCAACCGCATAGACGTAAATACCGTCGAGAACGCCGGGTCCCCCCTCACGGCCATGTGGGCTGATCCTCTCGTCGCCCCTCAACGTAGTTGCTAACTCGATATTAGCTGCGAATTGCCCAACAATCTCCTTGTCAATGCCCTCAACGATGATGTCGTCCTTAGTCGTGGAAACCTTAACGCCCTTAGGTATGTTGAGGGTGATCTTCGATCTTCTACCCATGAAATTCTCAATGACCAATTGACTTCCCTGAACCTTAACATTCATTGGGAAGTGGGAAAACACGATCTTAAGTTTGTACCTCCAACCCCTCGTCACGCCCAGGATCATGTTCCTAATGTGGCCGGCCACGGTACCAACTATGGCCTTCTCACCCCTACCTGCGAAGTAGGTCTCAACAATTATCGAGGCATTGGAGGTCCTTATGATGACTGGTACATTGCCGAAGTCCCTCTCAAGCGTGCCCAATGGACCCTTAACAACAACCCTACTACCACTAACATCAACCTTAACACCCTCCGGAACCTCAACCTCCTCAAAAACATACGGTTGCCTAGCCATGTCGATTGATGGTAATTTGACCCCTATTAAAGCGTTTAGCATCGTTGGGATTATCATGGTAAAGATAATGGTATTCTTATCACATTCGCCTTCACGTTCAGTCAGATTTAAAAACTAATTATTCAATTTATTATTAATGTTCAATTACAAATTAAGCGCCAGAGGGCAGTTGAGCGCTATTGAGGTAGCCATTGTAATACCCGTGATTATAATCGCAGTGCTCACGTTCATAACGCTCATACCGAAGTACTCCTACTCCGCGGGCTCCGAGGTTAATACCTTCCAACTCAATGCAATGGCCCAATCACTACTGCAATACATAATCACAAGCCCAGG
>DAXY01000106.1:11326-11447 GCA_002506645.1 Vulcanisaeta distributa
GAACTACCTAAGTCAATCCGGCGTCAATGCATTATCGATAACTAGTAATTGGCTATTCATACCCGGCGCCTACGCGCCATGGATCTTAAATTACACAGAGGTTAAGGAAATGCTGGGGCTT
>DAXY01000041.1:0-2782 GCA_002506645.1 Vulcanisaeta distributa
GCACACATACGCCATTAAGTACGGCCTGGAGAACGTGATAGCCCTAAACACGTTCTCCAAGGACCCGGCAATGCCTGGCTGGAGGCTCGGCTACGTGATAGCCCACGAGGACTTCATGAAGGTCTTCAATAGGGTTAAGCAGTACACGAACCTAAACCCACCAACACCTGCCCAGTACGCGGGCCTACTATACCTAAGGAAGTACAAGGAGAAGTACCTAAGCGAGACCATACCAATCTATAGGTCGAGGATGGAGACCATGTACAAGGCAGTTAGGGAATACCTACCGGAGGCCACGGTAGTGAAGCCGAGGGCAGGCCTATTCATGTTCCCAAACCTAAAACCATACCTAGACAGACTCGGTATTGATGATTATGAATTAGCAATGAGGCTTGTTAGGGAAGCCCACGTGGCAGTGGTGCCCGGCTCAGCCTTTGGCGAAGAGGGCAGGATGCACGTCAGAATGACCTTTGCGAAAGAGGATGAGGCAAGCATTGAGGAGGGTGTGAGGGCGATGGCTAATTTCCTTAGGGCTTTAGGTAATTCTAAATAGTTGTATTGAGAAGAATAAATTAATAAATTTACACAACGTACTTGGCAACGTATGGTTGTGAGGATTGGCGCCGGCGCACGTATATCCCTTGAGGATATCGTCAGGGTGGCCAGGGACTATGTGAAGGTCGATGTGGGCGAAAACGCGATTAAGGAGATGGAGCGGTCCCGTAAGGTCCTTGAGGAACTCATTCACGGTGGTGCGAGGATTTACGGCGTCAATACCGGGCTTGGCGACCTATATAACGTAACTGTTAACCCGGAGGATGTGGCCAAGTACTCGCTGGAGATGCTTATCGACCACTCAACGGGCGTTGGTGATTATGCGCCAGATGATTGGGTTAGGGCCACAATGCTCATCAGGGCCCATCAATTATCCCTTGGCCACAGCGGCATTAGGAGCATTATTGTTGAGAGGCTCGTAGATTTCCTAAACCTGGGGATAACACCGCTAATACCCAGGTACGGCTCGGTGGGTGCATCCGGGGATCTGGCGCCATTGGCGCACGTGGCATTGGCATTACTGGGTAAGGGGTTCGTTAAGTACCAGGGCAGGGCCATGCCCAGTGCCGAGGCATTAAGGCTCGCTGGACTTGATGAGTTAAGGCTCAGTTATAAGGAGGCCCTGTCACTGATTAATGGGACTAGCTACAGCGCGGCCATTGCCTCATTGGGCATTTCGGACTCGTTCAAGTTGTTAAGGGCTTCATTGGCCGTCATGGCGCTGGTTATTGAGGCATCACGGGCGGGCATTGCACCGTTTAGTGTTGAGGCTAATTCGGTGAAGATGCATTGGGGCGAGCTTGAGGTTGCGAGGATAATCAGTGAGTTGTTGGGTGATAGTAAGAACGTTAATACCAGTGGTAGGGTTCAGGACCCATACTCAATAAGGTGCATTCCCCAGGTCCTCGGCTCAATACTTGACGCGCTCAATTGGGCATTACGTAATGTGCTTAATGAGGTTAACTCCGTAAGTGATAACCCGGTAATAATTGACCATGGCGTTTACTCGACCTGCCACTTCCACGGCCAATACATAGCCATGTCCACTGATCTACTTAATACATCACTGGCCGTGCTCGGCAACCTAATCGAGAGGCAGGTGGCCCAATTGCTTCGTCGGGAAATTAATGGGGTCAGTAATTACCTAGCTGATGGTCCCTGGCGCGTTGGCTTAATGCTGACCCAGTACACTGCCGCGGCGCTGTCGGCGAGGCTTAGGGAGTTGTCTACCCCATCCACCGTCCAGAATATACCGACCAGCGGCTTTCAGGAGGATGTGAATTCCATGAGCGCGAACTCCGCGATTAAGCTTCACGAGGTTAATTCAATAATTGCCCAATTAATAGCCATACTGGCCTACGACACGTACGTGGTGGTAAACGTAAATAACGCATGCGGCGGCTGCGGTAAGGCGACTACCCACATTTACGATATAATCAAGAAGCACGTGGTGGGGGCTCAATCGCATAGTGAGGCGATAGGGAGGTTGGTAGGTTCGATTGATGAGCTCTCAAGCATCGTAAACCTGAGGATTAGTCCATCGTGATTACTGAACCATCAAACCTGCCAATTATTACCCTTGAAACCCTCCTACCGCTGAATATGCCGACCTCCACCACGCCAGGCACCTCCTTAATGACCCTCTCCAAATCCTCTATATCCACCGCGGCCCTGGGCATGTAATCAATTATGTAATTACCATTGTCCGTAACCACGGGACCCCTCTTACCACTGCCAAACCTCAGCTCGGCCGTACCACCGAGCTCCTCAAGCCTAGCCCTAACGATGGGCCATGCGAAGGGGATTACCTCGACCGGTATTGGGTGCCTGCTCGGTATTGAGTCGAATACCTTGGACTCATCAACTATGACCACGAACTCCCTGGCCCAATAATCAATGACCTTCTCCCTAGTCAATGCCGCACCACCGCCCTTAATGAGGTTCCTCCTCCTATCAACCTCGTCAGCGCCGTCTATGGCCACGTCAACCCTACCCACCTGCCAGGGGTAGCGCAATAAGTCGGCAAGCCCAAGCCTTGTTATCTCTATCTCCGTCTCAGTCGATGTTGGGACCAGGAGGATGTTACTTACGACACCATTAATTATAAGTTTATGAAGCTCCCTGAGGAATGCCATTGCCGTGGATCCTGTGCCAACGCCAATCACGTAACCACTCCTAACGTACTTAAGGGCCTCCCTAGCCGCCGCCTCCCTAGCCCTATCGACGC
>DAXY01000041.1:2814-5550 GCA_002506645.1 Vulcanisaeta distributa
ATCTTGATCAACTCCTCATTGCACGTAGTCACATCCCTACTTAGGCATAGCCTAAGGGCTTCGGCAACCCTGACCGCGTCCCTGCTCTCACCCACGTTATGCGTCCTAACGGCGTCGGCGCCCATCATCACCGCAATGGCTTCAGCAGCCACAGAAGCAAATAGCCTATCCTCAGGCGGCGCCCTCCTGCGCATTAACCTCTCGAGGAATGACTTCCTCGATACGCCCACCAGGATGGGCCTATTCAACTCATTCCTTATTTTACCAATGCCCATAATTACTATTGAGTCCCAGGAGTACCAGGGATACGCCCTATCGCCGCGGATGTAGTCACCCCGCAGTGGCTCACTACCGGTGAGTATTGGGTCCATGCTCAACGGAGGCCATGCACCAATGCCGGGGTCAATCACTATATTGGTCTCATCAATGCCGCTGTCCAGCGCAATCTCGAGGCTTTCCCTCAACGCGTTCATGGTCCTGCCGATTGGGTCACCACCCTGTCCAGGAAGTCTCTCCCTGGCCATTATTATTACTGAGGCGCCGTGGTTAAATATTACACGTGCCATACCCTCATCACCCTTTAAACCCGTGACGTCGTTAATAACGTCTGCGCCGGCCTCCAGGGCCGCCTCAGCCACCTTGGCCCTGAACGTATCGACGGAAATCGTTAACTCGGGAAACTCCCTCCTTAAGGCCTTGATTGCCGGCACGACCCTGCCAACCTCCTCATCAATGCTAATGGCGGTCCTATTATACGGCGCCGTGGACATGCCGCCAACATCAATAATGTCAGCGCCGCTGGATACCATTGACCTCGCTGCCTCGATCACCTCACTGACAGTCCTCCTAACCGAGCCCTTGAAGAAGGACTCGGGGCTCACGTTAATCACGCCAACAATCCTAACAGGCTCGCCGTCACCAACCCACACACGGCCAAGCCTAGCCCTGGGCATGTTGTGGGCAAGGTTTATTATGCCCTAGAGTTAAAAGAATTGCCATATGGAATTATCACTGGGTGAGCAAATACTCATCCTGGTTAGGGAGAGGGGGCCGCTAACGGCCGATGAAATAGCCCACTACCTGAGGAGGAGCGTTAAGGAAGTTACTGAGGAGCTCCAGTACTTGGAGCACGATAAGCTAATCACCAGGGTCAAGAGGGGCTTGATATTTAAGAGGGAGGCCTTCGACCTAACGCCAACGGGCCTTGAGGAGGCCCAAAGGGCTTATGAAAAGTTGAGAGGGATATCGGAGAAGGTGGTTGGTAGGATTAATACGGCGAATTACGGCGAACTCGAGGAATTACTCAGCCAATACATTTCATTACTACCCCTAATGCTGGCCCTAAACCTAATACCACTTGAACTATTGGTGCTGATGGGGCTTGATCACATGCTTAGTGAGGTCGTTGATGATTCATGGGCGTCAAATGGCATATAGTAGGATGAGTATGTAGGCCAGGTAACCCGCAAGCCCTATGACGCCCACGTCCCAGGTAAGCCTCCCCCTAATGACGTGATAAAGCATTAACAGCGACACCGCCTCCACCGTGACTACACTAATCACCGCCTCCACGTCCAGCGACCACTCGGTAATGATTAATGCCAGGGCTGGGTAAACCGTCGAGTATAGAACCTTCTCACCAACAAGTGCGGCAACAGCCATTGTATCGCGCTCCCTCCACGTCCACATGACCGCGGTCATTGATTCGGGGAGTACCGTGGCCGTGGGCACTATGACTATTGACAAGCCCATGACACTAAGCATTAAATGGCTTGATAGCTCTATGATCCCCTCTACCATGGCCCTGGAGCCGATGAACAACAGCACTATCGAAACCCCAAGTTGAAGCGCCAGGAGTAACCACTCCGCAGGCCTGAACCTCCTAACGACCCTAAGTGCGTAGAGTCCCTCGTAATCCCCAATCACGAGGCCCTGCCTACCCCTCATCACGTGGACATACATTAGGTAGGCGAGGATTAACAGCGATGCAATCAAGGCCTTGATTACCGATGATTTAATGATGGGGGGTAGGAGTATTGTGGGGAACAGCGCTATGACGACCACGAAGGGTATTACCAATGCCCTATCAACCTCAAGGGCAGCGTCACTCCTACGCCTCATGATAAAGCCAATAGCGGCGACTATGAATATTAACGGGTATATGATCGTGGATACTACGAAGGGCTCGCCAATGACCGTGCCCATGGCCACGTCCTCACCGGAGGCGTTACCGTAGAGTAGCAGGGCTACTAGGAATACGGTTAATTCTGGGAGTGACGTGAGGATTGGCGAGAGTACGGCACCCACGAAGGAGGCACCTACCTTATATCTATAGCTCACGTACTCCATGGCATTGGTAAAGAACAAACTACCAACTAGTACAGATAGGAACCCCGCGATTATGTATAAAATAATCATTAGCACTTCACAACCCAGTCAAAATAATGAAAAGGCAACATTTAATAAGTATAACCCACACAGAAGCTCGATGAGCCTCCCCGCAACACTATTCAAGAGGTATGAACTACCGCCACTACCCTACTCAATAAATGCCCTTGAGCCCCACATAAGTGGTCAGGTAATTGACGTGCACTATAACGGCCACCATAAGGGCTACGTTAACGGGGCCAACGCGGCGATAGAGAGGCTCGAGAAGGTAATTAAGGGTGACGTAACAAGTTACGACATACAGGGACTACTGAGGAACCTATTCTTCAACATAAACGGCCACAAACT
>DAXY01000041.1:5628-6440 GCA_002506645.1 Vulcanisaeta distributa
TTTAAGGCATTGTTCACCGAGGTCATGAGGTCATTACCAGGCTGTGGATGGACCGTACTGTACTACGACCCAGAGACCGGGAACCTGGAATTCACAACCTTCGAGAACCACTACAACCAACACATTGCCGAATTACCAATCATATTAATAGTGGATGAGTTCGAGCATGCGTACTACCTTCAGTATAAGAATAATAGGAATGGTTATATAGACGCCATTTGGAACGTATTAAATTGGGAGGAGGCCGAGGAGAGGCTTAGGAAATACATGAGGTAACCCCAGTAATTAAAACGTTTTTAAGTTTCAATTTAAAATTAGTACGTCCACAACCACGGCTAGGAACTACGCCTTACCAACCCATATCGCGTTGACCATCAGTGTTGATGCCAACATGCTGGTCATGTCATTTACGTCAAAGGGTGGTGTTACCTCAACCAAGTCGAATATCCTGGGCCTCAGCCTAGCGCTTAATTCACGGACAAGCCTTATGGCCTCCCTTGACGTGAAGCCGCCCGGTGATGGACTGTTAACGCCAGGTGCATAGGCCGGGTCTACTACGTCAAGGTTAATACTTAGGTGCGTGACCCTATCACCGACCCTATCCACGACCTCCCCAATTACCGCGTCCATGCCTAGGGAATCGACTTGGTCCATGGTGTATACCTCAACGCCTAATTTCCTGGCTTCATCGAATAGGTAGGGCGCGTTTGAGTGGGGCCTAACGCCTATTATGGCTATGTACGCGTTGGTATCAACACCCCTAATCCACCTAATTACCTGCCCGCTGGTCAAACCCTCATTGACCACCCTAA
>DAXY01000001.1:0-669 GCA_002506645.1 Vulcanisaeta distributa
ATTGAGCATGGTAAGAACCCCGGGTTTAATAATTACTTCAACTCCGTCTGGTTCGTGATGGAGACGATAACTACGGTTGGCTATGGAGATATTGTGCCTAATACGTACCTGGGTAAACTAGCTGATATGGTGATAATGCCTGTGGGCATCGCAGTAATTAGCCTACTAACGGCTTCAATAGCCACGGAGTTAACGAATATAGCAATAACGAGGAGTATGGGGCATCACTCGACGTCTAAGGGCAATCACGTGGTTTTAATAGGCGATGCAGATAGGGTTCTTAGGGTCGTTAACGTGATTGATGAGTTGATGATTAAGAGGGGCAGGATGCTTGATATCCTTTATATAGGTAATGGTGATAGGCCGCCTTCACTACCTGCGGATGTTGAGTTCATACGCGGTGACCCATTTAATACCAATGACTTACTGAGGGCTGGTGTTGATAAGGCCTCTACGGTGGTGATACTTCCATTTAATGACCTTGACGTGAGGACGGCAGATGCAAAGGTTATCCTATTGATCATGAGTGTTAGGAGATTGAACGTTAATGCCTACATAATTGCCGAGGTTCTTAATGAAGTTGATAGGGAGTATGCATTGAGGGTTGGTGCTAATTCCGTAATTTCGCTGGGTTCCTTTACGACCATTATGATAGCTAATGAGGTCTTT
>DAXY01000001.1:685-9278 GCA_002506645.1 Vulcanisaeta distributa
ATCAATGCCGATGAGTATGCCGGGAAGCAATTCATGGATGTTGTGCAATTACTTAAGTCGAGACTGAATTACCTAGCCATTGGCGTGGTTAGGGGTGGTGAGGTTATCCTTAATCCAGTTAATGACTTCACGATTCAATCGGGGGACTCACTCATTGTAATTAAGTGACCCATCAACATCCTTAAGACCCCATCAAGTGTGTATTCACTTGGTGTCAACGCATTTATGCCGTCCTCCCTAATGCGGTTTGCCGTAACCCTGCCTATGGCAATCACGGCCCTGCCCCTAAGCACCTCCCTGGCGCATTCCCTCACTGCCTCATAGGTCATGGGGCTCATGAATACTACGTAGTCGGCATAGTTAATAAGCCTGCACGCAATGTCGGCATTTATTGGGTTTGGCCTTACGTCATAGATTCCATACTCAAAAACCTCATGGCCTATCCTCCTAAGCTCATTACTGATGTAGTCGCTACCCCTAGATGACCTCAATATCACGGTTTTACCGTGGGGCAACCCCCTCATTAGCTCGACAATGCCGTAGCTGGAGAATTCCCTGGGCATTAGGCACTTAATACCTAGTTTCCTGACTTCATTACACGTCTTTGGTCCAACGCCTATTACTAATGCGTCACTGCCTAACCGCCTTATTTTCTCGCCGAGGTACTTCACGGCGACCGTGCTCATTACAATTACGTAATTAACGCCATCGAGCACCACGTTATTTATTACGTCCTCATTGGGTATGGTATCAATAACCGGTACCTGAATTATATCAATACCGCTTAGGGCTATTGGCTCAATCTTTCCTGAAGCCCTGAGGATGAGTATCCTCGTCATTTAACAACACCTAACTCCAGCGCCAATGCCTTAGCCGTGGACTCAACCGCATCCCTACTGCCCATGCTGGGTTTCCAACCCACCTCCTTCACGATCCTATCGATTGATAATAGCATCTTCTTCACATCACCGGGCCAGCCCCTACCGTCTGGGGTGGCTGGTCTATATATTATCCTTGGGTTGAGGCCCGAGACCTTAATTATTACGCCCACTATGTCCCTAACATTTACTGAATCCCAGTTACCAACATTATAAATGTGAATACCGCCGGCACCCACGGCGTGCTCCCAAGCCATTAATGTGGCATTCACGGCATCCGTTACGTATAGGTATGACTTTTCCTGGGTGCCATCACCCAGCACCTCAAGTTCGTTTGGATTGTTTTTAAGCTTCAGCAATAGGTCGTGAATAACGCCATGCCTAAGCCTCGGCCCAACGATATTGGCATACCTAAGGATTAGGCAGTTGATGCCGTAAAGCCTGGCGTAGGTTTCGCAAAGGACCTCACCGGCCGCCTTGGCAGCGCCGTAAATGCTTATTGGCTGTATTGGATAATCCTCTGGCGTAGGTATTACCTTAGCATCACCATACACAGTACTTGATGATGCATACACAAAACTCCTAACGCCGTACTTACGGGCTGCCTCAAGCGCATTAAAAGTCGCCAGGATATTCTCGTCAAAGTGCACCCTAGGTTCCGTCACCGACACCCTAACCTCGGGATTGGCTGCCAAGTGGAAGACCGCGTCAACGCCACGAAAGATTCCGGGATTAACCGGGTTTTTCAAGTCATCCTTGATGAACCTGATCTTATCGATGACGCCCCTGAGCCTGTTAATATCGCCTGAGCTCAGGTTATCAAGCACTATCACGTCAAACCCCATCTCCACAAGCCTCTCTGTTAGGAATGAACCTATGAAACCCGCACCCCCAGTCACTAACACCCTCATAATTCGGTCACCTCATTAATGCCGTACCGACTAAGCCGAGAATCAACCCCAGGAGGAACCCGGTGTTTCCTAGGAATATCTGTGCCAATAATAGGATCACCAGCGTTATTTTCCTCGGCATGCTAACCCCACCTACCCGGCCCTGTGATGGATTAATTACTAGGTAGATTATTATCAATGTTAGTATTATCGATATCGTACCCATTATCCCTAATAGGCCACTACGCAGGACACCGATAACCTGCGACGTAATTGGCGGTAATACGGACGCTATCGACTTCATGAAGCTTGGGTTTACGTAATACATATATTGGAGGTATAAGTCAGAGCTGGCATTGGCTAAATACATCAATAGGCTTAAACCATAAAGTATGTGCCACGCCCTAACCCCCTGCGCCATATTCATTAACCCGAGTTACTGCCCTCGGGTTATAAATATTGCAATGATGATGCCCGCGAGGAAACTTACGAAGTGGCCGAGCCTATCAATACCGATGCCGTCAATCATGAGCACCGGCGGTACTGGTATTAATAGCCATAGCGACTCATAAACGGTGTATAGCATTACTAATAGGTTCGCGGCATGTACGGGCCTGGCAGGGCCCAACACGGTGTTTATTAACGAGGCCATTAAGGCAGAGCCCATCAACCCCATCGTCATTGCGGACAGGCCATAAGTCGCGATGACCCTATTATACATGAACGACAGCACTACGGTGGACACCCCAATGCCGAGTATGCCCGTTAGGACACCAGCCAATAGGTAATACCTAAGCCTGAGCTCCAGCACGGCAATGGCGGTCACGAGTATGAATATCGGTAATGTCCCGACGAGGTCAATAACGCTGTCGGGAAGCAGTGATAGGAATAGGTAAAGAACGACGTAGATAAAGCCCCTCACAATGCTCTTCCTCATTTCAAGTAATGCCCTGCCCAGGATAAGCCCTGGCCTTATTAGGAAGATTGAAACATAGCTTATTAGCATTATTAGCGCTATCACGGTTACGTACAAATAACCAATACCCAACCCCCTACGCAATCGAGCTAATACGTAAATGAATAGTATGGACAGTATGAACTCGGGAACCACCGCGTAATAACTCGGTAATAAAACGGCAATTAACGTGCCCATGGCCGCTATGATTAGTACAGCCGGGTAGTAAAGCACGAGACTCGATGCCCTGAACCTCCTCGCCATCCATAACCCCAATACTAAGCCTTTTTAATATGTATTGTATTAGGCGTTCGGCGACGCCGCGTGAGGGTCGTCATTGTTCTTCACGGGTCGCGGGACCCGGATTACTTGGGTAGTATAAGGAACTTCGCGGAGAGTGTCGGTGTTGATTACGCATTTATCTCGTACTCAAGGCCTTTGGTGAATGAGGTGGTCGGTGACGTGTATATACCATTATTTATTGGGTATGGTAAGGATTATGACCAAGCAGTAGCCGTAACGGGTTTCGAGGCGCCACCACTGCTTAGGTGGCCGCGCGTGAGGGATTTTCTTCTAGGCCTGGGCCCAGGCCTGTACGTGCTTCATGGTGAGGGTGACCCAAGGTTCATTAATGACGTGGGTAGGCTGAATATCCATGACGTGGCATTCCTCAAGATCAAGCCCACGCTAAGGGATTACCTAGCGAGTCACTGCCCAGGTAGGGTAATTCCCATAATCCTTACACGAGGCGTAATATATAAGGAGGTCCTGACCACGGTTAGGGATTCATGCCCCAACACCAAGGTCCTAGAGCCCCTCTTTGAGCTTAGGGAGTTCATGAACTACTTCAGGGACTCATTACAGTGGCTAATACGAAATACTAGGCGGGTTAGGGCTTCGGGGCTATGATGGGGGTATTAGCGATTTACTACGCCATAATTCTAGCGATGTCGATAATGTTCGACCTAGCGCTTGGGGAGCCCAGGGGCGTGTTCGTGAGGTTACATCCCGTTGTCGTTACTGGAAGCATTGCGTTTAGGCTGTTTAGGCCTGGCGGTAGATTGTTCGGAGTGTTCTTGTGGTTCATATCCGTGGTTCCAATAGCCATTATTTATTACTTAGTACCACGCGTTTTAATCATGGTTAATGTCGTGGTCGGGGCCATCGTCTATGCCTATTTCCTAAAATTAACATTCTCAATAAGGCTAATGAGGAGCTATGCTAAGAGGATATTGAGGAGTATTGAGTCGGGCGATTTAAATAACGCACGCATGCTGACGCAGGAGATCGTTAGGAGAAATGCTTGGGAGCTCGACACTACGCACTTAATATCTGCCGTGATTGAGAGCCTCGCTGAGTCCCTCGTTGATGGCCTCATATCACCACTATTCTACTTCGCATTACTTGGATTGCCTGGGGCCCTAATCCAGAGGTTGTCCAACACTATGGACTCGATGGTCGGTTATAGGGGGTGGCCGTATGAGGATGCCGGTTGGTTCTCGGCAAGGGTTGACACGGTATTGAATTACATACCGGCAAGGCTATCCTCAGTAATAATCCTAATCGCCTCGAAATTAACAGGACTGAGTTGGAGGGGAAGCATCACGGTAGCTATTCGTGAGCATCGTAATGCGAGGAGCATAAATTCTGGGTGGCCCATGGCATCCTTCGCCGGCGCATTAGGCATCATGCTCGAGAAGGTGGGTGCCTATAGAATCAATGATGGCGCGCCAGGCCCAGACATGGACAAGTTGAGGCTTGCCCTTAGGTTGTTTGATGCCTCAGTCGTCATTACGTTAATGATTACCTCGGTTATTTTAATATCCAGAGTATTCCTTGTGCCATTATTTATTTAGTGAAGTTTTTCGACGTAGTGGATAATCAAGTCATTACCCATATGTAAGCGATTACCTTTATTTTTTACGGCGATCTGTATGACGGGTCACATATAATATTTAGGAATAACCTTTTTATACTAGTGCTATCAATGATATTTCAGTAGGTTACTATGTCTTCCATAGTCACATCAAGCGGGGGAGCAACACCTGCCGAGATTGAGAGGCAGTTGACTGAGAGACAACTCCAGGTTCTACAGTACCTACTTAAAAAGGCTGTCCCGCTTAAGGTATATACCGTATATGCGGATCAGGATGAACTGGCTAGGGAACTTGGAATGACCAGGCAGGCACTTAGTGTCCATCTTAAGAAGCTTAAGGACTTCGGATTGATAAGGACTGGTCGTGAGTTCGTTGATGTTACTGATAAGGCGCTTAAGGTGTTGAGGATGAGTTCAAATGAGGCGATAATACTCGTCAAGGTCCAGCCCAAGTATAGGGCAATGATCTATGAGAAGATTAAGGAGTTACCAATAGAGAAGGCCTATAGGGTATCCGGTGATTATGACATAATACTAATAACTAGGGAGGTTAATGTTAACGACATACTGCGTGTACTGAGCATGATGGATGGCGTTGAGGACACCAAGACATTCATATCCCTAGAGACGTTAAGGGAATAATGCGGTCAATACATCGAGTGCTGCTTAAATAAATAATATTGATTGTTCCATTATTTTTACACTGGAAGGTTTATTAACTATGAGGGATTACGCACTTACGTAATACCATGGATGCCGTGAACCCTGAGGTCAGGATAGACGCGTACATAAGGAATGTAAAAAACGCACTCGATCAAATAGATAGGGAGGGCGTTAAGAACGAGGTTGTTGAGATAGCTAGGGCGTACTTGAAGGACTCGATTTATTACCTATCAAGGGGTGATCAATTCACGGCGCTGGCAACCATCGCATACGCCGAGGGACTACTCGACGCGTTGAGACTACTCGGTATGGCGCACTTTAACTGGGTTAGCACCGATGACCTGGTTAGGAGGGCCCAAACCAAGGTATTCGTGGCCGGCACGTTCGAGATAATACACCCAGGGCACATAGCCTACCTAAGGCATGCCTGGACCCTTGGGCGCGTCGTCGCCGTAGTAGCGAGGGACTCCACGGTTAAGAGGATTAAGGGTAGGGACGTAATTATACCGGAGAGCCAGAGACTCGAGGTTTTGAGCAATATTGTCTATGTCCATAGGGCAAGGCTTGGTTATGAGGATGACATGTTCAAGGTCGTTGAGGAGGAGAGACCGAACATAATCCTTCTCGGCCCTAACCAGCCATTTAATGAGGATTCATTGAGGGAGGAATTGAGGAGGAGGGGGTTAGGCGATATTGAGGTTGTTAGGCTTAGTGACTATGTTGATTGCCCACTATGCAGCACGACAAAGATACTCAGGGCCATAAGTAATAAGTTCAACCAGAATAATCAACAACCAAATACACTACCCTAAAACGCAGGTCTCCACTACCCTCGCCCACGTACTCACGGCACTACCGTATTTGTAATTAGAACTAACCAAGGCGCTGGGGATTATTTCCTATATTATAATGACGCATCAACACCCCGAACTGAGGAATGCCCTAGCAAAAATCAAAATCCCGGTTGGTGCAGTGGGTACTTAAAATCCCAACGTAAACTCATGGAATAAGCCCCTTCGTTATTTGCGAGAATTCAGGCTGGTTAAATGTGAATGAGTAGCTAATGAGGGTCATGTTTATGTTCATGAAGGCATTGCCGAACCCCCCTCCGTACGTGGGGTATAGGTATATCGTTATGTTCGTTGGTACACCATTACTTAATATGCACAGCCTCGTTATGTTCATGACCATTGGTAGGCCCTGAAATCCTCCCTGGGCCGGCGATAGCGTCATTGTTGCCGTGAAGCAGTAGGTCCTTTTACCATCCCAGGTACCCTCCCCCACGTACTTACTCTCATTCAGTATAAGCACTACGTACCTGGTGAGGTTTACATAAGGTGCGCAGTGGGTCATTGATTGTTGGCCCATGAAGTTAAACTCCGTTGCGTAACAAAGCTCGTTATTGTACCTCCAAAGCGCCACATTGAAATTAATGCCACCCATCATGAAGTGCCTAAATGAGATTGTGCCGTTTATCACGGCCGCATCGTTTATGGGCGTCCTAGATATCGTGATTGCGCCCACCAATGGCCCTATTTGAAATGGAATACTGGGCATCCCCGGAAGCCCATTACCCAGCGCGAACGTGGAACTGAGCGTGAACTCATAAGTCGCTGTAATGTTCCTCATAAGCAACTCCCTGGCATTTAGGAGCGCCGACTCAGGGCCTTTATTCATCGATACCGCGAGGTACGTGACGGCGCCAGCAATTACCACAATGGCGAGTATTACGGCAATAAGCGGCGCGGCTTTCATCAACGCCACCTCGAATTCATGGGTTATTAAAGGTTTTTATCAATACCTCCTCGCAATCCTCAACCAGTAATTGGCCTGCCTATCGCCGCATGCCAAGTCCCTCAAGCCGCCGATGTCCCTACTGGCATCCTCATCGAGGGGTATGCCCAGTGCGTCGGCATCGAGTGATTGCTGTATTGCCATTCCGCAATCATTATCACCGCTCCAGGGAACCTCAACAACACCACCTCTCTCAAGGTACTTCCTCGCCTCCTCAACGGTAGTCGCCCTAGCAATCATCGACCTCAGGAATCCCCAAGCCATGCTCCTGAGGCTTTCACCTATTGAGCCTAGGACCTCCTTAACAGTGTCCGCAATGCCCTCGCGCGGCGCAACGTACTTCTCCATGGTATCCCTCCTGGCAAGGACGACTTGCCTATTCTCCACATCCCTGGGGCCAACCTCTATCCTGAGCGGCACGCCCATCATCTCCCAGTAATTGTACTTCCAACCCGGCGTCCTATCGGTCCTATCATCCACCATAACCCTAACGCCGGCACTTACTAACTCCCCCTCTATGGACTTGACCTCCCTCATTATGGACTCCTCCGTGCCCCTATACATTATCGGCACTATAACCACCTGTATTGGCGCCACGTTTGGCGGTAGTACCAAGCCCTTATCATCACCATGCACCGCAATCATAGCCGCAATAACCCTCTCCGAAATGCCGTAACTCGTGGTGTGCACGTACTCCCAATCACCGCTCGGCGTTAGGTACTTAACGTCAAAGACCCTCGAGAAGTTCGTGCCCAGGTAATGAACCGTCCCAATCTGCATCGCCTTTCCATCGGGCATTACCGTGTCGAAGGCTATGGTGTAGACCGCACCGGCGAACTTGTCCCAATCAGGCCTTTGGCTGATTAGGTAGGGTACGCCGATGTAGTCAAATATCCTCTTGTAAATCTCCACGGCCTCCCTAACCTGCCTCTCCGCATCCTCCCTATTAGCATGGGCCGTGTGGGCCTCCTTAAACATTGATATTTCCCTAAGCCTAATCATGGGCCTCGTGGCCTTGGTCTCGGCCCTAAACACACTGACTATTTGATATACCTTGAAGGGTAGGTCCGTGTGGTCCTTAATCCAGAGCTTAAACATCGGCATCATCGCCGTCTCACTAGTCGGCCTTAAGACGAGCCTCTCCTCACCAGTGCCGCCCTTACTGACCCAGAAAACCTCGTTCTCAAAACCCCTAATATGCTCACTCTCCTTTGAGAAGAATTCATAGGGTATGAAGACGGGGAATAGGACCTCCTGATGCCCAGTCTCGTCATGAACGAGCCTAACGTAGGACTCAACCAACCTCCTAATCCTCATGCCGTACGGCCTCCAAACGTAGGCGCCCTTCACTGGGTACCTATAGTCATAAACCCCAGTCTCCATTATGACCCAGTTAAACCAATCAGTGAAGTTCCTCCACCTCTCCCTAGGCCTCCCCTCCCCAGGCTTGATGAGTTGTAGCTTGGCAATAGGAACCCCTCAACTGCGATGGAGCAGCGCCTTAAAAGCATTATTGACCCACAACCCGGCAGTCCTC
>DAXY01000057.1:0-1030 GCA_002506645.1 Vulcanisaeta distributa
CCCCAAGCCTCACCTAAAGACTCCCCTGAACTCAACCTCGACACCCTTACCCTCCCTAACAGCCATGTCGTAGATGATTTTCGCAAGCACCAAATCCTCCACGGCAATGCCCAGGGATTTAAAGATCGTTATTGAGTCATCACTCGGCCTACCCCTGGCCCTACCAACGACTATGTCGGCCAGTGGGACGACGCGGTGCCAAACCGCGTCACCAGCCATGATTAGGTCGCCGGCCTCCTCCCTGGCCTGGGCCACGTCATCGACGGCTATAACGTCGGCCTTAAGGACCGCGTCCGGGGCGAGCTCGGCCCTATTGGCCCAGTTACTGCCTATGGCGTTTATGTGAATGCCCGGGCCTATGTACGAGCCCCTTATGAATGGGTCCCTGGAATTGGTGGCCGTGACTAAGACGTCAACTCCCCTACAGACCTCCCCATAGTCACTAGCAACAACCGCATCGAAGCCCCTGGACCCAATGAACCTGGCGAAGTCCTCAGCATGCTCACGGGTCCTACTGAAGACCTTAACAAGCCTTAGGTTCAACACCCTACTCAAGGCCTCAAACTGCGCCCTCGCCTGAACACCGGCGCCCACAATGCCGAGCACTGCCGAGTCCCTCCTGGCCATGTACCTGGTGGCCACGGCACTCGCGGCCCCAGTCCTGATTTGACCAAGCCTATCAGCCTCAATAACCGCCAGGAGCTCGCCACTATCGAGGCTGAACAGGACGACCACGAACCTAGCCCCACGCCTAGTGCTTAGGTAGGTCTTCAATCCAGCCACCCCATAATTGCCGAGTACCACCCCCTGAAGTACGTGAAGCACTGCACCACTCACAATGGCCCTACGCCTAGGCAGATTAACCGCGCCATTACTGCCCAGTAACCTAAACCCATCCTCAACAGCCCTAATCGCGTCATCGAACGAGACCAACTCATTAACCTCAAACTCCCTAATCAACAGCACAGACATGCGTGGGCAAAACCCCTTTAAAGAGGTAAGCCCTGTAGAGAGGCGGTGAAGAGGTCAG
>DAXY01000057.1:1121-1738 GCA_002506645.1 Vulcanisaeta distributa
AGCGGCCTTAAGCACCTGGGCAATAACGTATTGATAACGCTTAGTCAAGATGCCACGGCATTGGCAAGCACCGTAGATGGGGGATTAAGGCATGGGATAAGGTATGTAATACATCACCAAGTCCCGAGGGACTTCAATGGGGACCCAATTAAGGAGGTTCTAACGGTTCATAGGGAATTATCCATAGGGAGTGGGTGGGCGATAACGTTTCTAACGGCCACGGAACTACCGAGAAACCACGTAATACATAGGGAATTCATAAACGACGTAGAGGTCATAGTCTCAATAACCATGGGGTTGACGAACCCATACAGGTTATTGAGGGATCAAGTGCTGATCGGGGGCCTTGGCCGGTCAACAATTAACATGGCAATAATCATTGATAAACCACTCACGGTACAGGCAATGATAGACGCAATAGCGCTAGCCGCGCAGGTCAAGGCATTGACCCTGGCCGAGCTAACGGGCGGCGCCATGCACGGGACCACGTCAGACGCAATAGCCATACTAACGCCGAGCGGCAATAAGGAGCCCTACGCGGGGCCGGCCACCGCGGTTGGTAGGGCCATTGTACATGCGGTGCACAACGCCCTAGTGAGGATGTACGAAGTTTACGG
>DAXY01000057.1:1853-2355 GCA_002506645.1 Vulcanisaeta distributa
TGCCCCTGGCCCTACCTAGGTAATTACTGCACCTTGCAAGCCTCGCCCGTATTTTCAGGGTTAACAAGCACCATGGGCACCCATCATTGGTGGGCATTAGGACCTCGCCGATGTAGCTGGTCCAGAACCAACTAACCTTAACGGCAGGGTACCTACCCCTACACTATCGAACCTACTCACTATCAATTCCCAAACATCCCTAGCCCTGGCCAGGTCACGCTTATGCTCATTGAACTGCCCAAGGTCCTCAAACGCCAGGCCAACCAACTCATTATGGGCACGCTCAACACTATGAACTGCCCTGACCACAGCGCCAATGGCCTTACCAACCATGTTGCTCGCCAACCCAACACCACGGTACTCATAAACCCCAGGATACGTAGTACAAAATACGTAGGCCCTCGTTAATGCGTCATACTCACCAAGCGGCATAGCCCTAGAATTAACCACGGAGCGCCTAGCACCAACATCTAAACCAACAACCCTCCACCCACCGCAGATG
>DAXY01000057.1:2407-3122 GCA_002506645.1 Vulcanisaeta distributa
GAGGCATAAGGCCGGTGTTTGCCTATTTAGGGATTGCCGTTACCAACTCGGCCCATTGGCAAGCGTGCGCTTCGTAGTGAGGATCATGGGCCTCCGTAATGCCGACCCAGTGATTAGGTTTTCGTGAAAGCTCGATTCAGCACTGTAATTCATGCCTCGACAACTCGATGTAGTTACCTCCCCTGGCCAGTATTAGGGATATGGAGTTTATGAGTAGTGACTTACTCATGAGCTCCCTCTCTATGCCTAGTTCCCGGGCCGCCTCAAGTAATGCCTCTGGGTCCACGCCCCTGGACTTGATGTAGGCAAGCGTTATGTGTGGGTGGAAGTTGCCGAGGAATTTATCGCCTATTGGCGTGCCTGAGTCCCTCAGTATGCTCATTATCATAGACCTCAACCTACCCAAAAACTCATTGTTGACTATGTCTATTGCCAAGACCCTGGGCTTGGCAATGCTGGGCAGCAGCGTTAGTTGGCCAAGCCTGACCCTGAAGCACCGCATTGAGCCCACGCTAACCCCAACCCTATCGTCAATCCTCTGATCAGGCCTTTTATCACCTATGTAGACGATCGTGACGTGGATATTCCCCCTCTCCACAGGTATCACGGGTAGGGCCTTGATTAATGGGGTTACGCCTAATTCCCTAACGAAGACTCCGTAGAAGTAGCCCACGGCAGAATTACTGTGGCCAGCTTAATATTAATCACCCAGGGC
>DAXY01000057.1:3127-5079 GCA_002506645.1 Vulcanisaeta distributa
CCATTCTGCGAAGGATGTGGTTCTACCACGGCTTGCGGATTTATGGGTTAATTGACTCGGTGCGCCCTCACGAAAGCTTTATAAACCGGGTCGTTTGACATTTATACTGTGTCAGGTACCGTCAAGATCACCGTCAAGAGGACGCCGATGGATTATGTTGAGAAGAGGAGGAGACCTGACTGGTGCCCTGGCTGTGGGGATTACGGCATTCTCCAGGCCCTTTATCAGGCCCTGGCTGACCTAAACCTTGACCCACACAACGTGTTCCTGGTCAGTGGTATTGGCTGTAGTGCGAAGACGATACACTACGTAAATGCCAACGGCGCCCACACACTCCATGGTAGGCCAATACCCTACGCCACCGGCATTAAGCTGGCCAACCCAAACCTGGAGGTTATTGTGATTGGCGGTGATGGTGACCTAATGGGCATTGGCGCTGAGCACCTCGTCCATGCGGGTAGGCGTAATGTGGACTTCACAGTACTCATGTACGACAACGGCGTCTACGGCCTAACCAAGGGCCAGGCAAGCCCAACGCTTAGGAGGGGTGTTAAGACCAAGGCCTTGGCCAGGCCCAACATCTACGATGCCATAAACCCGGTGGTCCTAGCACTATCGGTTGGCTTCACCTTCGTTGCCAGGGGCTATGCCTACGACGTTAAGCACCTCGCCTACCTAATTAGGGAGGCCATTAGGCATAAGGGCTCCGCATTTATTGACATACTGCAGCCCTGCCCAACATACAACGACGTAAATACCAAGGAGTGGTATGAGGCTAGGATTTATAAGCTCGAGAATGAGCCCGGCTGGGACCCCGTGGTCAGGAGCCCAAGTGAGGAGGAGGTTACGAAGAAGCTCGAGCAGGCCTTCCTAAGGGGCATGGAGTGGGGCGATAGGATACCAATCGGTATCTTCTATCAGAATGAGTACGTGCCCACGTATGAGGAGAGGATACTGGAGCAAATGCCCAATTACCTAAAGGCGCCGCCGGCCCTGAGCCCACTCTACGGGCCTGATGGCTCGACAATAACGAACATTGATGACATAATCAGGGAGAAGGAGGTTTGGTAACCCTCAGAACCTACTCATTAAATCACTTACTAACCTAAGTACTGAGTCTGCATCATTACTGCCCCTCACGTTGGTCAGCGCCGTCATTAGGATGACCAATCTAACCAAGTGTTTCAAGTCCCTAATACCGCCCCTATAAACCACCTTAACACCCTCCATACCCAACTCACTGGTGAGCCAAACCTCCAGGTTCATGCCGTACCTCCTACCGACGTCCTTAACAAGCCTAAACACGGGATCCTGGCACTTGGTTATGTTAATCGCCGTCAAGGTGCTCGGTGGTTTATATAGGTCATTCGTGACCTCAACCCTCTCACCAACGCAATCACTCAGCGCTGCCGCACCCATTGGTAGATCGGCCAGGGCTAGTACCGAGCCATTGCCAAGTAGGTACATCGATACTGTCCTTGGGGTCTTCGTGAGTAGCATTGGGGAGTTTGGGGATATTATCACGGTACCCACCGCCCTTATGACCCTGCCCAGGGCACTGTAGGCATAAACATCGCTAATGCCCAGGGCGCTGCCGTACTTATTATGTAGGTCCAGCACAAGCTCTATGAACCTTGAGGAGTTCATCAGCTGGCAGGCATTCTCCCTCCTCATCAATTTTTAATTTAATCCTAACCATGCCCATTTCCTCAACCCAACGGCTCCGGCATTGCCCACGGGCAACGCATTAATGACCTGTTCTGAGTGAGTTTTTTATTACTCCGCAGAAATCCCCATCTGTGGAGGATTCAATTAAGGACTTGGTGGTTGGGGTTGAGAGTGGTGACGTGGAGTCCTTCATTAAGTTGATCAAGTTCGCCGAGGATAATTATAGGAAGGCCCTCTATACAATGGGCTATGTGGAGCTTGGTGATTACCTACTCATTAAGTCC
>DAXY01000051.1:0-495 GCA_002506645.1 Vulcanisaeta distributa
AGGTTAAAAAGCCTTAAGTGCATTGGCTGTGGCTACTGCGTAAGGCTGTGCCCTGAAAAGGCGATAACCGTGGGTAGGGCCAGGGAATTTCCAATGAATGATAGTACTGATTTAGTCTATGATGAGGTTGTCACTTGTAAGATGTGCGGTAAACCCTTTGACACGAAGAGGCATATAATGGCTACGAAGGTTAGGCTTGGCATTAAGGGTGACCCAGAGTGGCTCTACCTATGCCCAGACTGTAGGAGGTACTACGCGGCTAAGAAGATGCTTGAGAACGCATTGGGCATCAGGGATGCGAAGAGCTATATTTAGTGCTACTGTAGTTTATTAAAACAGTGTATCATTACTTTGTAAATCCCTAAAGTAATTCCCACTTAATTAGGGTATGTTTTCTTAATTTAAATAGTATTAGTGATTAGGTAAGAATTTGTAAGAGATTACGAGAAATGAAGTTAAATAAGGCCGTGTATACGTGGCTGATGAATGCGCAAA
>DAXY01000051.1:536-5984 GCA_002506645.1 Vulcanisaeta distributa
CCAATAACCAGTAAGTACATGGCACTTCAAAACCAATACATGACACTACAGAGTAAGTACTAAGTCCTGGAAAGTGAGTACTCAAGCCTAGAGACAAAAATCACGAACCTTGAGAACTAGTGCCTGGGCCTACAAAACCGGTACCATTCATTGGAGAGTTTGATGCCGAACATGAATAGCACAAGCATGGTTATGCGGTAAGACACTACTCTTTTCACAGTATTAATAATACTCCTGGCTGGGGCATATCAATGCTGGTGATATACTATAAGCTGGGGCCTTGGAATGGAAGTCGAAATACCAGCACTCCTAATCATGATCCTCAACTTAATCGTGGTATCACTACTATACGTCATATCAAGACCCTAATCAAGGCCCTGTAATGCCGATAAATCTCAGTAGAGATTAACATAAACTGCGTCATTTACTAAGGAATGAAATATTGCAGGATTCGGCTTAAGTTTAAGTCCAACCATTACGCGTATTCCGTGGCTTGGGCAGGCAATGTGGATGTAACATAATAATTACCCCTCTAATATCTATCTCTTGCTACCGTAGAAGGTGCGCTTATTGCCTTGTTTCATGCCTTGGCTAGGGATTTTACAGCATTTACCATGTTCCTGGCCTTTGTTGGGTCTATTTGGCCCTCCTCATCCTTTAGGTATGTCCCGACTATGAATCCGTGGGCCTCCCTGTAGTCGTTTATGTTTCCTGGGCTTATCCCACTCCCAACGAGTACCTTGGCGTTCACGGCCTTCATAACCCGCCTGAGCATTAGCGGGTCCGGCGGCTCCCCAGTCCTTGGGCCGGTGACCACTAGGGCATCCGCCAGCGACCTCTCGATGCAGTCTCTGGCCACGTCCTCGACAGTCATCCTATGCAGGGGGCTTGCGTGCTTGACGAATACGTCGGCGAGCACGGCGACCTTCGTACCCAACCTGGTCATGACCTCCAGGACCTCCCTGGCCACAGGCTCCAGTAGCCCCTCGGCACTGACTATGGCCTCGCAGTAGGCGTTGGACCTTATGAAGGATGCCCCAGTCACCGCGGCTATGGCCACGGCCTCAGGGCCTGAGTTCCTAAGTAGGTTTATGCCCACGGGTATTGTGACTGACTTGACAACCTCCCTGGCTATCACGGCCATGGAGGCTATGGTCTCGGGCTCCCTAACCCTAGCCCTGAATGGGTAGTCATTGAAGTTCTCGAGGATCACGGCATCGAAGCCCGCCTCATCGAGGATCCTGGCGTTCCTAACGGCGAAGTCCACAATGGTGCTTATGTCAAGCCCACCATACCTAATGGAGCCGGGCAATGGCGGCAGGTGAACAACACCAATCAGCGTCGGCCTATCATCCCTAAACCTAAGCGTCGGCATTACCTAATGACTTGGTGAGGCATTAAATAGCATTACCACTCGAGACCCCTAACCCCAACAATCCCACTCTCGAAGTAGTGCTTCCTGGGCTCCATTATGGTCACGAGGTCCGCCAACTCCAGGAACTCCCTCGGCGCGCCCCTACCGGTCAACACGACATTGACCTCGGGAGGCAATGACCTAATCCCGTCAATGACCTCGCCAGCCGTTAAGTAGCCGTTGGCCACCGCATTATTGACCTCATCGAGGATTAGTAGGAATGGCCTAACCTCCACTGCCCTACCCAACGCCATCCTGAACACGTCCCTAGGCGTCAAGTGCTGGTCAGGGTCTAGGGAGTACACATCAACGTAATCGCTTAGGAACCTCTTAATGGCCAGGTACTCACCCACGTACTCGCCCCTGTAGATCAAGGTCTTCATTAGGTGGCCAATCACGACCCTATAGCCGTGGCCCACTGCCCTGAGTGCCAGGCCCAGGGCCGCCGTCGTCTTCCCCTTACCATCGCCTGTGTATAGCAGGACCAGCCCCATCACGGCGCCCTTGGGGCGCACCTAATTTGCATTACCGGCGCAACCCACCTTTGACAAACACTTGTAGAATGTCGATTGGTTATGCTTAAAAACACGTGGGTTAACCTCTCCTTGCTATGGTTAGCGAGTACGTCGGTGCATTGATAGCGCTTGGCGTTTTCGCCGTATTATCGGCCATAGGCACGGCAATAACGAGGGATAACCTATACGCCGCCATATACCTGGCCATTGCGACGGGCCTCGTGGGGGCCATCTATGGCTTGTTCGGCATAGCCTACGGCTTCGTATTGATATACCTAATATTCGTGGGCGCCACGATAACGATAACCATAGTCCTGGCCGCCACCTACAGGAGGGTTGAGTTCAGGGGTGGCGTGGGCAGGTCCTGGATTGCGCCGATGATACTGTTCATAATAGCCGTAATAATCGCCTCGTCACTTACCAATTACGAGGTGCCCCCGGCCACTAGCCAATCATTGGTGAGCTTCCTATCAACGCCAGACAGCCTACTCCTAATCGCCCTATTGTCTGCCTTACTCATGGCCGTGATGATCGGCTTAATAATGTACTACCTAGAGGTGAGTGGGGGATGGAAGTGAATGCGGGCGTTATTTATGGATTCGCATCAATACTACTGATGATAGGTTACTACAGCGCATTGAGGGCTAACGACCTAATCAGGGTCCTAATATCGTTGGAGCTCATGTTCAACGCGGTATTCCTGGTCCTAATCCCCCTCTTCGCCGTAAACGCCTTTGCGGCATTCGGAATACTCATAGTCACAATACTCACCTCATCCACGGAATTCATGACTTTGATAACGGCCATAATGGCCCTGGACAGGGTTAGGAAGTCCGTGAGGGTTGAGGGGATTAGGGCCGGCGGTGAGTATGTTGAATCGAAGAGTAATACTTAAATCGAGAGGGTGGGGGTGAGTCGTGCCCATGCAGTACACCTATATCCTCCTCGCATCAACGATAATTAGCATGGTCGGCGCAGCACCAACACTACTCAGTGAGGGTGCCAGGAAGTATTCCTGGATTGCGCCGTTAATAGGCATGTTAATACTACTGATTGCACCAAGCACTTACTTAATCACCTACATCGCGTTTATCGTGGTCATCGGGGTCCTGGGCCTTGTCACGCTTATGAGGCTTAACTCATCAATAAGGGGAATTGATTACGTACTAATCTCAATAATGATAATCGCCACAGTACTCGCGCTATACACAAACAACTTGGCACTAACCCTACTATCGCTAATGCTCGTCTCGGCACCAACGTACTTATTAATCCTAATGGGTGACCCAAACGTCAGTATTGAGGTTGGTGTTAAGTACGTCGTCAACATGATAATTGCCACGGTACTATTCTTCGTGGGCGCAGTAATAATTAGTTCAGGGCCGTCATTGATAACCTACGTAATAGGCTTCTCCCTACTACTCCTCGGTCTATCCCTCGAGGTTGGGGCGGCGCCAATGCATGAGTGGGTACCCGATGTGTTTACCGCGGGTAACCCAATACCAGTCTCGATAATAGCCTCAATAGCCAAGATAGCCCCATTCATAGTTGCCCTGAAGATCGTGCTAACGACAATGAGCCTCTACGGGATATCGCCGTACTACCTAGCCTACATAGCCAGCGCCTTCGCGGTGTTCTCCATGTTCCTTGGGAACATAGGCGCATTAACGAGTAGGGAGGGCCCCAGGGTGTTGGCGTACTCATCAATTGCGAACATGGGTTACGTAATGTCCGCCCTGGCGGCCGCCATAATGGGCGCCCGGGGAATGGGCATAACCCTCGGCCTAGCGCTCACCGGCCTACTGCTTCAGTTGTTCATGAATGCCGTCGGTAAGATGGGGTTCTTCAACACGGTATTCTCGAGGGGGAATAATGCCGTGAGCACTTGGCTCATATCGCTGGCCTTCATAGGCACACCACCACTCCTCGGCTTCTGGTCCAAGCTATACATAATACTGGCGCTTGTTTATGGGGGCTTGGCGTGGCTCGCCGTGCTCCTGGTGATAAATTCCGTAATTTCCGTGCCATACTACGTCAGGTTGGCTAGGGAATTGGGCAGTGGATGGAGGGGTGGCTTGGCGGAGGGCTTGATTATTGCGTTCACAATAATCGTGCTTTCAACCACGATACCACCATCCTGGTTAATACACTCAATAATGGGCCTAGTCAACTACCTAACCCTGAGCCTATAAACCCTGGGCCTAAAAATTATTAATAATTAAAAATAGCAGGCAATGATGAGCATTGTCAGGGGTGTTTATGAGGGCCTCACGGCAGTAATATACGGCTTCATGCTCGACATAGCCCTTAAGGTACTACTGATTGCCGGCTTCACGGACGTGATTTACGACCTGCTCCAGCTCATAATTACGTCCCTATGGATGGCCATTAACATGTTTGGTTGGGGTGGGGCCTGCATAGTTAATAGGGGCTTGTGTAGGTTATCCACGATTTATAGGTACATGATCCTCATAGTGCCCACTATAATGGCGATCTCCTACATATCCTACCTAATGAAGTCCCTAACGGCAGCCGCGCTCCTATTCCTAATCTCAGTGAGTCTCGTGCTCGGCCTCTCCGTGATCAATTATGTGGGGGCCTACATACTCGATAATCAATTTAGGGGTGACCTGGGCAGGGCTGGGGCTGTGATCTCGATCATAGCCACTATCATGTGGCTGACCCTAATACCGAGTGTTGTTAAGGCGGGCGTGGTGATGAATGTCCTGGGCAATGCCCTGTTAATTATGGCCATAATGCGCATTAGGAGGAGGTACGCACCAACGGTTAGGCGGCGTGGGTGAGTTCAATATACGTATAGGTCCTCAATGACCCTCATAAGCTTCCCAGCCCCTGGGTAGCCGAAGAGGCCCTGCCCAACGTTCTTGGCCAGGTTACCTATTATCATAGTCGGCGTGCCTGGGACGCCGAGTTCCTTGGCCACGGACTTCGCCTCCATGACCCTCTGGACCTCCTCATTAATGCAGTCATTACTAGCCTCAGTAATGGCCTCCTCACCCATCAGCTTACCACTTAGGTATGCCTCGTAATGCCTCCTGAGGGCCTCGAGGAATGCCATCGGGTCCCTCCTGTATATGCACCTAAAGGCGGCGTGCAACCTCTCGATGCCCCTATGCACTGGGTAGTCGACGAAGTACAGCGTGGCCTTACCACTCCTGAATAACTCAACTAGGTAATCACCAACCTCATCCTCAAGCAATGCACAGCCTGGGCAGTGTAGGTCGTAAAAGAGGACAATTAATAGCCTGGGATTCTCAGCCCTAAACCCAAGCCCAACCCTCTCGACCCTAGCCAATACATCCTTAACATCCCTAACAAACCACTCGTCAGGCATTAAGGCGGTTAGGGAGGTCGGTCCTTAAAAGCATTAAACGCCTATTCAAAGCCCATGATCGCGGCGTTGAATTTAGGGATTGAACACTTTAAATCCGTAGAGTGGAGGTAGGGTTAATATTACCTCCACCCTGCCTGCCTAAGACGATCAATTACTCATCGACC
>DAXY01000051.1:6048-12584 GCA_002506645.1 Vulcanisaeta distributa
GGTCGTCAGTAGGCTCGCCCTTACTGAGTCCTGCGTAGCGCCTAACTAAATCGCATTATCAAAATCAATACCCAACACAGTCGTACGGCGGCATTGGTCAGGTTGATGGATAAGGTTGATTATGTGGAGGAACTACTTAATGAGGCATTACCGCTGGGAGGTCAGAGCTACCCCATTGACTCATCAGGCATTAGGAACGCGATGGGCAGTGTTAGGACCGTCCTGAGTAGGAGGGTTAGTAACCGATAAGTCCTTAACCAAGTCTCCCAAAGGCGCCGTTAGTCAAAATGGAATAGATAGATGGATAATTAGGGAATTGGCCAGGGAGTTGGGGACTAGGTACCCAGGCAAGTCGAGGTCCTGGGTACTGAGGTCGCTGAGGAGGTTCCTAAACAATGACGTTAGGCCGCTGGGCAATAACACGTGGGTTGTCAGGGGAGAGCCGTCAATGGGTGATGGGTTACCGCAGTACCTGGTCCGGCTGGTGAATGGCAGGTACGTCTGCGACTGCCAGGCAAGTCCCTGGGGCGGTAGCAGGGGCTTATGCACTCACATCGGCGCCGTTATCGCTAGCCAGCTATACCGCGAGCTCGTCAGCATCGCCTACGCAGCCATCATAAGGGTTAGGTGCAGGGACGCGGGGCTGGTGGTGCTTAGTAATGAGGCGTCGGTGGAGAGCGTCGTTAACGGCGATGAGGTGATATACGTGGTTAGGACCAACGGCGAGACCGAGGTTAGGGCGTTAATGGCCTGTAATGACGAGATAAGGGAATTGACAATAACTACGAAGCCGATGAGGAATTGGGAAATAATGAATGCGTTAAGGGGGATGAGGTAGAACAATCCATAGATGAGACGGCCTAGGAAAAACCTGGCTTCACTAGTCATGTAATCGGTGATTCGGAGTTAATTGTTGGCTTAGCGGCCCCGCCGGGATTNNGAACCCGGGTCCTACGGCTCCGCAGGCCGCCGCTCTATCCATGCTGAGCTACGGGGCCTACGCTTTCAAAATCCTCGCCGTTTTTAAGTTCTTTTCTTAAGCCCGCTGTGTCGTGGTTAATCCCAGGCCTGCGTCTATGGTTTCCTTGAACCTACTCCACCAGCTGATGTAGTCGTCGTAGTCCTCAAACCTCCACTCCCTCGAGCCCACTTCCCTGGCCATTGTGGAGACCACGTCCCTAGCCCTCTCGCCCTCCCAGGGCCTTGGCTCCGCGCCGGCCCTTATTGAGTACTGGGCTATTTCCCTATACAAGTCCTTATTGGGCTGCATTCCCGTGACCTCCACGTACAGCCTCTCGAGGACGGGCTCGGCCCAGCCCCTGTGGAACCTGCAGAGCCCTGCGTCGTCTATCATCGACTCAGCAATTGCCCTACTGAGTGAGGACTTTGCGAAGTCCTCGGGGCCCATGAAGGTTGGCGTGTAGTTCGTCCAGTACCTGCCGAGTACGTACATTGGGGCGACCATGCCAGGGGCCCAGTATAGGTTCGGCGTTATATAGCCGTTATCGCCGTAGGCCACGTAAACCACCAAGTCCCTGAAGGACTTACCCACCCTCAAAACCCTGTCGTGGAATACCTCATCGAGTTTCCTCGCGGCAACCCTAATGCCATTCTCGGCGATTAGCCTAAGTACCTCACTGGACCTCTCAACGAAGCCCTTAATCACCTCACCGGCAAGCCTGGCATTCCTCCTTGAGTCAACCTCGGGGTTGAACTTTACTGGGTCGAAAATGGGCCTATCGCTTAAGCCAACCTCCTCTGGCCGTAGTAGTCCGTGCTCTATTGCGTCGAAGATCCACGCAACCACGTGGCCCATCTCAATTGCATCAAGGCCGTATTGATCAATAAGGTCAACCAATGGTACTGCCTCCTCAAATAGGTAATTGCCTATGAATGGCCCCATTGCGTGGAATGGTTCGTAATCCACCTTCTTACCGTGCCAAACCTTCTTACAAACCACTGAGCACCCGAAGTCACCGCAATTATACCAGCTCTTGCTCTTAACGAAAACCTCGTCATTGAACGGCTTCCAGAAGAGCCTCAGTATTGTCTCGACGTGTTGAGCCCTGACCTCCCTGGGTAGGTATATGGACTTGTAGCCAAAGAGTGGCAGCAGCTCGCGGTAGTGCGGATAATTAACGCCGAATGTACCCCCAGTACCCATGCTTGGGTCAAACCTGTACTTGATGGTCTTCTCATCCATCACTTGCCTAAAGGGCTTCTTGAAGGAATCAATCGTTAACTTATTTATGAAATCCATATCAGTGACCTTGGCATACCTGGCCCTGTACGTACCACCGGCCACAATCCCAACGACGTTATGGCCCATGGCGAGGACCGTGCCTGGCCCACCCCTGGCCGCGAAGTCCTCAGCCCCAGGCCTAAACTCACCCCTCAGTGGATTCACGTCTATCGATATCAACGCACCATTGTACGTGCTCAACGCCGCTGGGCCGACAACCACGGCCCTCGCGTTGTACCTAATGAAGAAGTCCCTATACGTGTCGAGGAGGTACTTCGTGAAGGCGTAGGCGCCGTGGTAATTACCGTACTCAAAGACTGGATCTACAGCCCTCAATTCAATGCCGTCGCTGGACATGAATATTACCGTTGGTTTCCCTGCCTTACCGGTGATAACCACGGCATCTATCCCCGAGCCCATGAACTTATACGCTGCACCGCCCAGGGCAGCCACGTGGATTGTCCTCGTCATTGGGCTCTTAAACACGGCTATCAACCTGTGGAAGCCCGGCATCTTACCGCCTACGAAGGGCCCCATCCCAATTACGAAGGGCACGCTTGGGTCGAGTGGGTCCAGGCTCCAGGACCTTGCCTCATTATGTACCTTAACGCCTAGGGTAACTGGTCCCTGGGCAGTTACGTCCTCAATCCTCCAGGAATTACTGCCAAGGTCAAGCCTCAGTACCTTCACGGACACTCTATACCAAACCCCAATAATAGGCTTTCTTGAGTAATCAGTGAATACGTAACACCCATTTAATGCAAGTAATTAAAGAAATACTTATTAACCCATTACACCCAATTATACCTAGTGGACTCAGCATGAGAATCAAGGAATTAATCAGGGACGGTATCATTTCCTGTAAATCCACGGACCCAATAACCTGTGCCGTCTCAAAAATGTACATGCACAACGTGGGCAGCGTCTTAATAATTGATGAGGATGGCAAACCACTCGGCATATTCACGGAGAGGGACTTGGTCAGGGTTGTGGCTGAGGGTATTGGTCTCGATACTCCGTTAATGAAGGTCATGAGTAGTAAGTTAATAACTGCAAATACTTCAGAATCAATTATCTCAGCCGCGATGAAGATGATTGAGAATAACATAAGGCACCTGCCCGTTATTGAGGAGGGTAAGGCAGTTGGTATGGTCAGTATTAGGGACTTAATGAGGGCCTTAATGGCCCAGGAACTATCCTACCCATAATTACGGGATTAAATTTATTTTTAAATTAAATCANNGGGTTACTTCATGATTTTGAGGGGTAATCTCAGCCCTACCTTTTATACCTACGCTGCCTTGTACTTCCCATCAGTCTTCACTACCTTTCCATCCTTTATTAACCTCGTAAGTTGCGCCTTAACTACGTTCAATCTCTCCTCACCAACGGCCTTCGCGATGTCCTCGGCTGTGAACTCCTTACCCTTGTTACTCGTTAGGTAGTCGAGTATTTTCTTCTTTATCCCCTCAACCATACTTAGTAAATATTAACTCTTTAGGTTATAAAGGTATTCCCTTTATGTTTGTGAAGTATCAACCGTAATTTGCTGGGTCAATTAATAATATAATTAAGTACATGAACATGGAAAACTCCTGGTCTGTTCCCTAAATAAGGCCCTTAACTCTCCATAATTTAAGCACCTAACTCATTGGTGATTTTAGGGAATTAATTATCATTACTCAGGTGTAGAAAGAGTTTTAATCTCACATCGCCATGGGGGTAACCACTTATATAAGGGTTGTGGGCTAGGGTAATCACTGAAATGGCTGGGCTTAGGGCGTACTATGATGATGGAATAATCATCGAGTATGGGAGTAGTAGGTTTGTGATTGATCCGTTGAGGAAACCCAGCGCCTCATTCAACGCCATTTTAATAACCCACGGCCATAGGGATCACGTCAATCCAAAGGCCATCCGCGGCGTCTCGCCGTTGGTGATGAGTGACGAGACAGCGGCCATAATTAGGGCTCGAGATGGGGATTACCTGAGACACATCGCGGTTGGTCCAGGGTCTAGGCTTGTTATTGATGGTGTGTTGATTGAGGCCTTTAATGCAGGCCACGTCATTGGTAGCCTATCCTACGTACTCGACTTCGGAAACCTCAGGGTGGGCATTACTGGGGACTTCAACGTGGAGTCGTCGATACTACTCAATGGCGCTGATAATCTTGACGTTGATGTCCTCATCATGGAGGCCACCTACGGCGACCCTGACTACGTATTTCCAAGTAGGCGTGATGTCTATGGAGAGTTGATGGCTATTGCAGAGGACGGCGTTGAGGATGGGATCGCAGTATTCATGGGCCAACCCCTTGGTCGCGGCCAGGAATTAGCCGTATTACTTAGGGATTACCCACTCTATGTAGATCCAGGCATTAAGGTGCTTAATAATGCCCTCGGTATTAGGCATGGTACGGTGGCCAGCGGCTTACCTCCGGCAGGTTCGGTACTGATTACTGGCGTTACAGGGGATTTCGCGAGACTCATTAGGGTGTTGAGGAGGAGGTATGGGAGGGTTAGGGCGGTGATGCTCAGTGGGGCGTATGCCAAGTACTCGAGGGCTGCGTGGCTAAGGCAATTGGGCATTGAAGCACTACCACTGAGTAGTCACTCGGACTTTCCCGGCCTTGTCGAATTCGTACTTAATAGTGGGGCTAGGTTCGTGTACACGGTCTATGGGAATGCCTCGAGGTTTGCGAAGTACTTAAGGAATGAGTTGAAGGTCATGGCCAGGCCGCTGCCCATGCGTGGCCAACTAACCATGGACCACTTCCTATGGTAAAGCCTTAAATTTGGGAATTATACTCAACGTGTCGGTGAAGCCCGTAATAACGTTATTGACGGACTTCGGTTATGAATCCTACTTCGTACCATCAATGAAGGGGGTAATACTCAGCCTAAACCCTAATGCCGTAATTATAGACATAACCCACGCAATACCCCAATTCAACATTTACAAGGCAGCATTCACGCTATGGGCATCCTACAAGTACTTCCCGAGGGGGACAATCCACGTAGTCGTTGTTGACCCAGGCGTGGGGACCTCGAGGAGGGCCATCGCGATTAAGACGAGGAATTACTACTTCGTTGGGCCGGACAATGGCGTGCTCATGATGGCTGCGGAGGATGATGGGATAATCGACATAAGGGCTATTGAGAGTAGGGAGTTCATGAGATCCATCGTTTCGAGCACGTTCCACGGGCGAGACGTGTTCGCGCCAGCCGCGGCATACCTAAGCCTTGGACTCGACATCTCCATGCTTGGGCCCAGGGTCACGGACCCTATCAGGCTACCGGGCATCGCGAGTAAGGTCTCCAGCGGCGTGGCCGACTCAGCCATTATTTACATTGATCACTTCGGCAATGCCTACACGGGCATTAGGGAGGGTGACCTTAGAGTGCTTGGTCTCGAGTATGGTGATGAACTTCAAGTGGCCATACCGAGGAGGGGCGTTAACCTAAGGATTAGGTTCCTGAGGAGTTATGGCTATGCCGGTGAGGGTGAGGCTCTTGCCCTAATCAACAGTGAGGGCTTCCTCGAGCTTTCAGTGAATAGGGGCAGCTTCGCCCAGAGGTTTGGCGTTGAGGAGGGTGATGAGGTTGTCATTTCCGTCATTAGATGACAATACTGTGGGATGCGTAGTTTAGGAGTTCCCTGAAGTTCCTCGTTAACGTCGCATCATCAACTAGGTAATGCCTAGGTACCTTACCATTAACGACATTCACGCCCTCCATCTCCAACAACCTCGACTTAACCTCCACATCGCCTAGGGAGTACCCGCCTAATGAGCCATCGCTTCTGATGACCCTATGGCACGGCACAATGACCGGGAGTCTATTGGCGCTGGCGAGCCTACCGACTGCCCTGGGGCTCGTGTTCAGTAGCCTGGCCAATTGGGCGTAGGTCGCAACCCTACCCCTCGGTATTGAAAGCATCGCTACCTGGGCCAACCCAAGTAGGCCGGGGCTTAACTTGAGGTGGTTAATTATTTCCCATGGTTCCATAAGCCCCATTATGTACTTCATTACCGCCTCACTTATTGCGTCCATACCGCCTCCCACGGCTCCGTCGACGCCGACCTTTATCCTTGTCTCCCCAATTTTATTACCGTAAACACATACCTCCAGGACGCCAATGTCCCTAAGCACTAGTGTTGTGCAATGCATTTAATTCAATTACCTAGGAGACCTTAAAAACCCTGTTTCGAGTAACTGCCGTGGTTGTCAGGGTTAGGCTAGCTGGCGTGTTAAGGTCTCTCGTCTTCGGCAGGGAGTACGTGGAGCTTGAGGG
>DAXY01000051.1:12714-14590 GCA_002506645.1 Vulcanisaeta distributa
ACGCCGGTCAGGGATGGCGATGAGGTTTTAATACTGGCCTACATCCACGGTGGTTAGCGGCAATGAGCCACTTAATTAGGTTAAGTAGCGACATTGGCGAGTTGAGGATTTGGGTAGCCACCATCCTACTAAGGCAACCCCTCACTGATGATGTGCTGGGCAGGGTCAAGTCCGTAGTGAGTGGATGCCCAGGCTCATTAATAACCATAGTACCTGCCAGGAAGGTTCTAAATACATGGCACATGATATACCCAGCCTACCTAAGCCTTAGGGATTACCTAAGGGGTGTTTCGAGGTTTAAGGACCCTGGGCTTGGGGCATTGGCCTACATGGCAGGCACCACGCAATTGAGGAGGGGTTTAAGCGTGATGGGGCCTGTCGGTAATGATCAATTATCAATCATCCTAATGGGCATTAACGACTGCGTACATGACCTAGTGGGTAAGGTAGTTAGCGAGTTTGGGGACTTAATTGAGGACTTAGTGATTGGTGTTGGCTGCCACAGGGTTTATGAGGGCTTGTTCAAGACGATCGATGAGTTCATGGACTCACTAATTAATAGCTACATTAGCGGGTTCACGTGATTACGGCAATTCTTGCAGTTAATAATTTATAATCCCAGCGAGCTTCGAGGAATTAATGGATAGGCTATTCTACACGGCTAGGGATGAGGAGGTAATTAATGGTGAGGCCACGGACATATACTTCGTGAGGACCCTCGACGTGCTCAGGGCGGCAGGACTCGATAAGGTTAGGGTTAGGGCCGAGTTTCACGTGGTTAATTTACCGAGGAATTACAAGTGGGCAGTGTTTGCTGGGTTGAAGGAGGTCGTAAACCTCGTGGCCGCTAAGGAATTGCCAATAACAATCTACGCAATGCCCGAGGGCACGCTCTTTAAGGCCAATGAACCGATAATGGTTGTTGAGGGTAATTACGCGGACTTCGCCGTGTATGAAACCACGTTCCTAGGAATACTTAGGCATTACAGCTCGGTGGCTAGTAAGGCGGCTAGGATTAAGAAGTTGGCAGGTGATAAGGCCTGCATATTCTTTGGCGCCAGGGTTGTTCACCCAGCAATACAGCCCATGGTTGATAGGGCCTCGTACATAGGCGGCTGCGACGGCGTGGCCGGCGTGATTGGGGCGAGGTTACTGGGCATTAGGCCCAGCGGTACAATGCCCCATGCATTAATGATCGTGTTCAGGCACGCAATGGGCGACCACACGCTTGCCTGGTCCTGGTTCGACAAGGTCATGCCAAGTGACGTGCCGAGGATAATCCTAGTCGACACATTCTTCGATGAACGCGAGGAGTCCATGATGGCCGCTAAGTTACTCGGTGATAGGCTCTACGGCGTTAGGTTGGACACACCAAGTAGTAGGCGTGGCAATATGGAGGCCATTGCCCGTGAGGTCAGGTGGACCCTTGACCTGGCCGGCTACAGGAATGTGAAGATACTCGTTAGCGGTGGCGTTGATGAGGAGGACATCGTTAGGCTTAGGGACGTGGTTGACATGTTCGGTGTCGGTACTTCAATAGCCTTCCCACCAAGTGTTGACATTAGCATGGACATAGTCGAGGCATATGACGAGAAGAGCGGCCGCTGGGTGCCAATAACTAAGCGTGGTAAATTGCCAGGTTTCAAGCAAGTGTATAGGTGCGGGAATACTTTGAATGACCAGGTGGTTCCATGGAATGCAGAACCAGCGACCTGCCCAGACGGTTCCAAGCCAATGCCATTGCTGAGGAAGTTCGTTGATAATGGCAGGGCCGTTGAGCCAATACCCACGGACCAAGAGATTAGGGATTACGTGCTTGAGCAATTGAGGTATGCCGAGATTTGACTGCCCACCACTTATTTAGTAATTGAATATG
>DAXY01000051.1:14609-17823 GCA_002506645.1 Vulcanisaeta distributa
CTATTCTATTTTGAGGGGAAAATGATGATTAAGCTTACAACTCCTCCTCCCACTCCTCCTCGAATTCCTCCCATTCCTCCTCCTCTTCACCCTCCCACTCTTCCTCCTCCATGACTAGTTTGTTCATACTCGATCAGTGATGGCTTAAAAGAATTATTAAAAAGCATTACCTACCTCCAACTCACCTATACTTTTCGGGGGAATATCCCTCCTGATCGATTTATGGGTTGGGTGTGGTTTATAAATGGTTAAGGTAGTGTCTAGTGGGTTCATGAAATGGATTTCAACTTAGTCGTGTCCACGGGGAGGAGGTTGGAGGGTAAGTGCGCCTATGAGCTTAAGTACATAGGGGATTTAATTGGCATTAGGGTTGTACAAACATCCTTCACGGGATTTGACGGATTAATAACCGGCTACGTTGATGGAGACCCGGTGGAGTTCACCAGGAGATTAAGGGATCTCGTTAGTACTGGGCGTTACGTACCGCGTTTCGTACTTAAGGTAGTTCCTATAATGAGGACGGTTAAGACCGACATTGAGGAAATTAGTAGGGCCGCCGTGGAGCTTGCCAGCAAGTACCTGGGACCCAACGACACCTACAGGGTTGAGGTTAGGAAGAGGGGTGTTGACTTGGGCAGGATGGAGGTTATCGACTCAATAGCCTCTAGGATAAGTAATAAGGTCAGGCTCGAGAACCCCGATAAGGTCATTCAAGTGGAGATATTCCCAACCAAGACTGGGGTTAGTGTAATTAGGGAAGATGATATTTTCTCACTCATGAAGATAAGCGTCAATACGCAACAGGGGAGGGAGGAGGGTAATCACTGATGCAGTTAACCATAATTCTTTAATTACCTAATGCCACATCACCCCAATGGACGTTACAGTCATTGGGACGGGCAGAATGGGTAGTGCGTTAGTTAGGAGATTGGCTAGGCAGGGATTTAATGTGTACGCGTGGAATAGGACGAGGGATAGATTGAGGGATTTACCTGCCAAGGCCCTTGATGACGTCTCGCAGGCTCGGGGATTAACCTTCATATTCGTCTCCGATGACGAGGCGTTAAATGCCGTGAAGGGCGTTGGCGGTGACGTAATCGTGCTCTCGGGAACCTATAGCGTGGGTGCCGTTGCCGCACTCAACATTAGGTTCACGGGCATGGGCAGGGGATTCCTAGCAGCACCCGTTGTTGGGGGCCCTGCAGATGTTGAGAATGGTACGGCAATATACCTAGTGGGAGGGCCTGAGAACACGTATCAAAGGGTTAAGGAAGTATTTGATAAGTTAGGTACGGTTATTAGGCTGCCGACGGCCGAGTCCGCCATGGCGCTTAAACTGGCCTACAACGCATTCTTGATAGGCACGATGGCGCTGCTCGGCGAGTACGTAGTGCTCGGGAGGACGTATGGGGTTAGCGATGAGGTTCTGAAGGACGTGCTTTCAAGGACGGTGTTTAGGGAAGTGGCCGAGAAATACCTCGACAGGGTATTGAGACCTAGGTCACCGCCATCCTTCACGCTGGCCCTAGCAGCCAAGGACGTGCACTACGCCGTTAAGTCGGCCGGCGACGCCAAGGCGCCGCTTGTTGTATCATCAGCAGTTAAGTCACTGTACGAGTTATTGGCCGCGCTTGGCTTTGGCAATGAGGATTACGTTAGGGCTGGTTTGCTCGAGCTCATTGGGGGTTTGAGGGAAAAATAATGCTTATTAATTCCACAGCTTAATCGCGGTTGATGAGCGGGGAGGCCAAGGTTGAGGTTGAGAGGATTTACGTAATTAACCTAAGGAGGACTAGGGAAGTTTCAAGGACCAAGAGGTCCCCATACGCCATTAGGTTGATTAGGAAGTTCGTGGCCAGGCACCTGAGGGTTGACCCTGAGAAGGTTAGGATTGATAATAGCGTTAATGAGTATGTTTGGTCCAGGGGGATTGAGAAGCCCCCAAGGAGGATTGAGGTGAAGGTTGCTAAGTATAGTGATGGTACTGTCAAGGTAATGCTGAATGTTCCCGAAAAGGCCGAGGGGAAGGTAGAGACCAAGTAAGTTAATGCCTGAGCCTCCCTGAATTAGCCGATTCTTTTAAAGGCCTACTTAACGCCATAACCAACGTGGTCAGTGGTAAGACACTGCAGTTAATGTCTAGGTTGTTCACGGCAATGCTTTACCTGGCAATCTCCCTAATAGCCTTCATATTCGACTTCCCATTCTACCCAATCCCGATTGCGCTGCTCATAGCCGCAGTCACGACCGCGCTGGCCTACTCGGAGCATGTTAAGCTCGGCTTCGCGGTAATGACGATACTCCTAATACCGGCGCTACTCTACGCCTATAAATACGCGGCGCTTGGGGTGCTACTCCTCATATTAATCCTCCTCATACTAATAAGGGCCTTCGATTGGTTGGGCGTTGGCGTTGGCATGCTGGCTTGGGAGTTCTCAATAATACCAAACCAACTCTACGTACTTTCAGCACCACTGATACTTACATCGCCAAGTCTCACTATAGGAGTCACGAGAAGGGTGACGCCGCTTAAGTCCTTAATAACGTTCCTAGTGCTGTACATACCAACGCTGTTACTGCTTAATGCCAATAATGCCGTCGTGCCCTGGTTCGGCCACGTGAGCGTTACTTCACGACCACTGCCATCACTGACCACTAACTCGATAATAAGCGCGTTGGGAGGCATGGACGTGGGGCTTTACGGGCTGGCCGAGTCAATTAGTAGGGTCTTTGCCTGGACAAGCACTTACGTGCTGCCGCCGGTCATGGCATTATCGGCCTACGCCGCATATGTCGTGTCGGGCAAGTTGAGGTCCCATGATAATAGGGTTGTTAGGTTCCTCGCGCCAGCCATAGGCACGATGACGGCATACGCACTGCTGACTTTTCTCCTCCGCTACATGAATCCGTACTTCGAGCTTTACCAAGGCGTTGAAGTTAATACGTTAATGGGTGGTTTACTCCCGGCCCTAATCATTAGCCTAGCCGTACTACCACTCATAATGCACTTCCGACTCGTCGAGATTAGGTTTGAGCAGGAGGAGAGGCAGGCCGTGACGGCCCTGGAGAGGGGTTATCAACTAATCCTCAATAAGGATGAGCTGAAGTCGCTGGCCAGTGAGTGGGATAACGTGGTCGGCCTTGACGATATTAAGAATGAGTTGGAGACCTCGGTCATAGTGCCGCTTAAGGATGCGAGGTTGTCCCAAAAGTA
>DAXY01000051.1:17888-18230 GCA_002506645.1 Vulcanisaeta distributa
CAACAATAATTATGAACCTAGGTGAATTGCTCAGTAAGTACTATGGGGAGAGCGAGAATAGGCTCGCTGAACTCTTTAGGGTGGCCAGGAACTACGCACCATCGGTGATCATAATCGATGAGTTCGACGCCATTGGCAAGGCAAGGAGTAGGTACGTCAGTGATGATGTGACGCCTAGGCTATTGAACATATTGCTCAGTGAGATGGATGGGATAACCAAGAGTAATGAGAGTATACTGGTCATTGGGACGACAAACCAACCAGACCTATTGGACCCGGCACTGCTTAGGCCTGGTAGGTTCGATAAGGTGATTTATGTACCACCGCCGAATGAGGAGACCA
>DAXY01000051.1:18392-18849 GCA_002506645.1 Vulcanisaeta distributa
ACGTACGACCTACTCGAGAGGTACGAGGCCTTCAGGCTGCAGTACAGTAGGTTGAGGACGTATGAAAAGGCTCAGGTGGGTATTCCCGAGATTACTTGGGACGACATTGGGGATTTGGAGGAGGTTAAGGAGGTCATTAATAGGTACGTTATAGCCACAATGCAGAGGAGGGATATACTCGAGAAGTTGGGCATAGAGCCAATACGTGGGATACTACTCTTCGGGCCGCCGGGCGTTGGTAAGACCTTGGTGGCTAAGGCAACGGCTAACATGCTCAGGGCAAACTTCATAGAGCTCAACGGCGCCGAGCTCGCCAGGGTTGGGCCTGAGAGGGCTGCTGCGGTGGTTAAGGACGTGTTCAACATGGCCCGTGATAATGCGCCGGCCATAATATTCATCGACGAGATAGACTCGGTGGCACCACCCAGGGACTCCCCAATGGGTAATATATGGTCCA
>DAXY01000051.1:18915-19316 GCA_002506645.1 Vulcanisaeta distributa
CTTAGGCCTGGTAGGTTCGATAAGGTGATTTACATACCACCACCAAATAAGGATGCCAGGCGTGAGATCATCAAGGTGCACATTAGGAATGCGGAGGTTGAGGATGGGGTCATTGACTGGGTCGCCGAGGTTACAGAGGGCTACAGCGGCGCCGATTTGGCGGCTCTAGTTAGGGAAGCAAAAATGAGGGCTTTGGATAGGGTCTTGAGTGGTGATAGTAAGGTTAGGATTGTGAGGGAGGACTTCGAGTACGCGCTCACTAAGGTCCGCCCATCATTGAGTAGGGAATTACTTAGGCAATATGAGGATTTCGTGAGGAGGATTAACCTGGTTATTTAAATTCATGGAGGGCAAACCCTATGAATTCCGGGATTACCATAGACATAGTAATTTAAAGTCTC
>DAXY01000051.1:19328-24902 GCA_002506645.1 Vulcanisaeta distributa
AGAACATAATCGAGGAAGTAACGAAATTGGTAAAGGAGGGATATTCCCTAACAAATATCGTGAAGGAGGTCACTAGGGCGGTTGGTAGGGATGTTGGGTTGAGTAAGGTGATATTTAACGAAGTGAGGGAGTCCATGGTGAAGATAAGCCCTGGTAATGTACCGGTTGGGCTATTCACACAGTGCGCCTTAATACCTAGTTACTACCTGATAGGTAAGACGCCCAGCGTTGATTGGGGCGACGTGACAATGCACCTACTGGGTAAGATGATACATAACCTGGCTATTGCCGAGATTAAGAATAAGCTCGGGAACAGGTGCATTGAGGGTGTTGAGGTCATGTACACGTACAATGCCTGGACAATGAGGGGCAAGCCGGACCTGGACTGTGGTAATTACTACCTCGAGTTTAAGACGATAATGGGCAGGGTGACTAAGGCGAGGTTGTTCCACGACCTAATACAGGCGGGCTTCTACTCAGCGGCTGGTAACAAGAATACGTACATACTCTACCTAGTGCTTGGTGATGGCGTGCTCAGGAACATAGTCCCAATTGAGGTAATTCCAGAGGTCGGTTACCCAGTGATTTACGCCTTCAAGCTTTGGGTTAAGGCAGTTGAGGGTGGGGACATTGGGGCTTTGGTCGCTAAGACTACGTCATGCAAGGTTTGTAGGTTTAGGAACATATGCATAATGAGGACTAGGAACCCGCATGAGGTCTTCCTACCGGGTAGGGAGTTGCTCGATAATTACCTCGATTACGTAAAGCGTGAGGTCTCGAAGGCTGGGGTCAGGGTGATTGGGTAATGAGCCTAGAAGAAATAACGGACCTCGCGAATTACCTATTGGGTAGGTTGCAGGTTAAGGATACCTACTTCGTAACCTCAATTGCCAAGTGCTCATTACTATCCATGAGGAGGGACGTCAGCATAATGGATGAGGCATACGGTGAGTACCTACCGAGGGTCTTAACGGTATGCGCCACTGAGAAGCACATAATTAGGGTAAATGATCTGGTGATTGAATTACCAAGACTACTTAGGTGCGGTGACGTACTAATACTGCCGAAGCTCATGTTACTTAAGGAAAATGTGAGGTCCCACATAGTTGAGGCAATGCTAATAGCGTCACTACTAAATACCGAGGTCCAACTTCATTACTTATCTAAGAATTTAAGTGGTAATATTGAGGAGGGCGTGTCCATATCGATTAAGCCAGAGTGGGGTAAGGAACTGCTTGATGCCGTAATTAAGTCATTGAGGAGTAAGGAGGTTAGTGTTAAGACAATTAGCTGCCTAATATGCCCATTAAGGGATGTGTGCCCATTCAGTAAGTTGGGCGATAAGATCGTGCTGCCCAACGCGGCGCTTAAGATCGTTGATGAACTATACAATAAGTTGGTTACGGAGCAAACCGCGGCGCAGGGAGGGAGTAATGCCAGCACGGCATTGCCAGGTACGTCGGATAGGGAAAGCAAGGGATTTACCTAAGGTGGGTTGCTGAGTGGGCCGCCCATGGCAGGACCTGAGTCAGCGTTGCCGTTGATAAATGCCCAGCATGTGGTAGGTAGGGTACATTGGCGATTAGGATAGCCAGCGGCGGTGGGAAGGTCCTGTATAGGTACAGTTCAACAGCCTGCACCATGGGCACCATTGACGGGTCAATCGATAAGGTAAACATTGAGAGGTTCCTGGAGATTGAGGGGTAGTGGGTTAGGGACTAAGTAGGAATGTTAACTCGTTCGTATTTATTATTGTTAATTGTTATAAGGCGGTTACTTAAGTGCTGAGTAATGACGTTAAGGATCGGTATCGTGGACACGACCTTCGCCAGGGTAGACATGGCGAGGTACGCGATTGAGGAGCTAAGGAATAATGAGCCATCCGTGGTAATAGAGAGGATCACAGTACCGGGCTTTAAGAACACGCCCTGGGCAGCTAAGCAACTCATCAATAGGGGCGTGGACGCCGTCATGGTGTTTGGCTGGATTGGGCCTAGCCTAACCGATAAGATAACCTATGCCGTCGCATCCATGGGCCTCATAATGCTCCAAATCGAGTATGATAAGCCGATAATAGACATTACGGTACATGAGGATGAGGCAAGCGATGAGAGGGAGTTATTTAACATAGCCGTTGATAGGTCCAGGAAGCATGCTAGGAACTTAATACTAATGCTCAGGGGCGAATTAACTAAGTGGGCTGGTATGGGGCTTAGGCAGGGGCGTCCAGACGTTGGGCCAATTATTAAGTAAAGGCTTTAAATACCGTATGGGCGTCCTCGTTGTGAGCTCATCCGCAGAAATAGTAGGGAGGATCTTTAGTGACTTAATGGCAAATAACGTACTAATTAGCGTTAGGGATAGGCAAAACCCATTGGTGTCCGAGTACGTCATTAGGTACGGCAATGCATGCCCAAGCATAGCCAGTATTGATGAGGATGTGAGCATGGACAGGGAATTGACTTGGCACCAAGTGCTAACCATGGGTATTGGCCTAAAACTCAGCATAAATAGGATAGGCGTGGGCCTAAGCCTGGGGGATAATTTCATCAGTATGGTGTTGAGGTTGATGAATGGCGATAGGATGAAGTCGTCCGAGGAGTTCATAATGGCCTGCGGTGAGGTTAAGGATTCTATCTACGGAAAGTCCGTGATCGACCTATTAATAAACCTTGACATAATCTCTAAGGCCCTAAATACGGTTAAGGAGAGGAGAAAGTTAAGTGATGGGTTTATTGATGAACTATTGAGGTTCCTAATCAATGCTAAGTCGAGGGTCGAGCAGGACGTGAGGAGGCTGGTCAGCGCCTATCAGTGGTTTGAGGAGTGACGGCCATGGTTAGGAAATTAATCCTATTCCTTGAAATGCATCAACCAAGGAGGTTGAGGTACGGTATATTGGATAAATTATGCGATTTAAGGGGTAGTGAGGTTAATGAGCGGGTGATTAGTTCAATAATATTCAATGATGAGGTGAATAGGGAGATATTGAACAGAGTCGCTAATAGGTCCTACATACCAACCCTGGAGTTAATGAGGGATTTAGGTAATGAGGGATTTAGAGCCTCAATATCAATATCCGGCTCGTTAATTGATCAATTACTAATGTGGAGGCCTGAGGTCATTGATTTAATTAGGGAATTAGTGAGGAGGGGCATTATTGAGTTGGTTGCTGAACCATACCACCACTCGTTGGCGTCATTTATTAGTGAGGATTTATTTATTGAGGAGCTGAGGGATCACGTGGAGATGATTAGGTCATTATTTGGCCAATCGCCAATAGTCTTTGAAAATACGGAATTCCTCTATAGGAATGACTGGGGATTGTCGATGGAGAGGGCTGGCGCGAGGGTAGTCCTGACGGAGGGCGTTGATTGGGTGCTGGGTTGGAGGAGCCCAACGTACCTCTATGGTGCGCCGAATTCTAAGGTGAGGCTGTTGTTGAGACATTACAGGTTGTCTGATGACATAGGCTTTAGGTTCAGTAATAGGTCCTGGGACCAGTGGCCCCTAACCGCGGATAAGTACATGGCCTGGGTAAGCGCGACACTGGGCGACTTCGTACTGGTAGGTCTCGACTTCGAGACCTTCGGTGAGCATCACTGGCGCGAGAGTGGGATATTCGACTTCCTAGCGTGGTTGCCCAGGGAAGCGCGCAGGGCTGGTGTTGACTTCATACATCCCTCATCGTTGGCTAATGAGGAGCCTGTTGACTACCTCGATATACCATCGGCTATATCCTGGGCCGACGTTGAAAAGGACGACAGTGCATGGCAGGGTAATGACCTGCAGAGGATAGCCCTCAATCACGTATCCTCCATAGGCAACCTGATGAGGTCGCACGGTCTCGAGAAGACTTGGAAGTACCTACTAACGAGTGATCATTACTACTACATCTCCATGAAGCATGGGCCAAGCGGCGAAGTTCATAACTACTTCAACCCATATAATTCGGCGATTACGGCGTTCAAGGCCATAGAAGATGCTGTTCTTGGGATCTCATGCGCATTGGCCAATGTACCCACGAATAGCGCTGGGCCCCTGCAATTGAGTGGGTTAGCGCGACGATAACGCTATGGTGGGTAAGGTATTAATCACCGTAAAGTCCTCGTTTGAGTACGTAATTAGGCGTGATATTAGGGATTATTTATTTTTCTTTGATAGGAGCGTTAGTGTAAAGACTACGGAATTCAGGGGGGTCTTGATGGTGGAGACTAGCGGGGATCCTAGATACGTGGCTAATCTACTCATTAATGCGCCAATACCCGAGGACGTAATAACGTCGATTGTTCCCATCATTCATGAGGGGAGCTATAGAACGCTTAATGATTTAATAAACATTATTCATGGCTATTTAAGTTCGGACTGCAGAGCCTATGTCGTTAGGTGTAGGCTACGTGGGTCATTAATTGGCGATAATGAGTGCGAGAACGAAGTAATTAACCTACTTAGGGGCCTCGGTTTTCGTGCAATGTATAGGGGTAGTTCTGACTGCGCAGTCGTTATTGAGGGTTTGGGTGATTGGTTCGGTATTTACGTGGGCCCCAGGTCCCTTGTGAGGGTTTAGTGAAAGTTTTGGTTAACCCTAGGTAATGAAATTATTAGTGACCAAAAACTATTTTTTACCTCTCTACTAAAGAAATAGTAAATGCCTAGGATATTCAAGAACGAGGCTGCACTAACGCCGGAGTACATACCCAACAAGCTGCCGCATAGGGAGGAGCAATTGAAGCAGCTTGAGACCTATTTTAGCGGCTTCCTCAGGGACCCAGGGTCTATGTATCCTAAGGTTATGCTCATCGGCAGACCAGGTAGTGGTAAGACCGTGACGAGTAGGAAGTTTGGTAATTACATTGCGAGGTCGAGTGAGAGGGTTAGGTACGTACACGTGTCCTGCTTCCTCAATAGAACACTGAGTTCGGTGCTAAAGGACATTGGTGTTCAATTAAACATCGCAATACCGAAGAGGGGGTTCTCAACCGAGGAATTGCTCAAGATGCTCCTGGACATGGTCAGGGAGAAGGACATATACGCAATAGTGGCTCTCGACGACGTCTTCCACCTAGTCAATAACAGCGGTCCACACGCGTTGGGCACGCTGATAAGGCTTGGTGAGGAATACGTAAGTAGGGGTGATAGGTATAGGTTTGGATTAATCCTAATTAGCCAGGACCTAACCTTCAAGGACCAACTCGATAGGAGCTCGCAAAGCGCCCTAGGAAACGCCGTGATTAGGTTTGAGCCGTACACGAAGGATCAAATATTCGAGATACTCCTGGCCAGGGCCCAGGAGGCCTTGGCTGATGGGGTGTATGATGAGGAAATACTGGAGATGATAGCTGACGTGGCTGGCGTTGATGAGAAGTCTATGGATGAGCATAGGGGCGATGCTAGGTATGCCATTGACATACTGTGGAGGGCGTCCAAGCTGGCCGAGATGAAGGGCGCTGATAGGGTGTTGCCGGAGCATGTTAGGGAGGCGATAAAGAACACCCTTAGGGGCATTAGGAGTGATGAGTTGAGGATGCTACCCCTACATGAGAAGATATTCCTGCTCGCCATAGTGAGGAGTCT
>DAXY01000051.1:24963-28137 GCA_002506645.1 Vulcanisaeta distributa
CCCAGAAAGCATACGCAGTTGTGGGAGTACCTCAGGGACTTAAATACGAAGGGCTTCGTCGAGACTAGGGCATCCAGCAAGGGCATGAGGGGTAGGACGACCCTAATTTCAATACCATCGGAGCCCCTAGCCACGTTGGAGGAGGAGTTGAGTAAAATTGTGGAGGGTGAGTTGGGTACGTGAGTGTCGACTTCATAGAGAGCCTATTCTCGTCCAGGATCAGGGTTAGGGTGCTCAGGGCCTTAATTAAGTATAGGGAGGTCAACATAACGAAGCTCTCCAGGGAGTTAGGCGTGAATTACAAGGTCATTGAATATCACGTGGAGGCGCTCAAGAGACTTGGTATTGCTGAGGAGAAGAGGTTCGGTAGAATTAGAATAATAAGGCTAAGTGAGGGTGATCCACGTGTTTTAGCAATTGAGAGGTTCTTTACAGAGCTTGAGCAGATTACTGAGAACCGAGTTGGCCCACGAAGTCGAGGATCCTCTTAGCCAACTTATAATGTACGTAATCCACGAGTTGGCCCTCAAGGCTTATTGCCCCACGGCCCTCCTTAACGGCCCTCTCGTAAGTCTCCACGACTTTCCTAGCCCAATTAATCTCCTCCTCACTTGGTGAGAATACCTCATTGGCGATTGGTATTTGGCTTGGGTGGATGACTTGCTTACCGATGAACCCCATGGACTTGGCCTCTAGGCACTCCCTCCTGAAGCCCTCGGAATCCTTAATATCGAAGAAGACCTTATCAATTGGGTCAACGCCATAGGCCCTAGCCGCAGCCACAACCATGGTCTTAAGGACTTGGTTCTGTTCGTACGTCTTCACGACACCGCCGACGGATAATGCGAAATCAGCCGCTCCATAGGACAGTGCCGTGATGCCCTCGCTCCTAACCACATCCTCTATCCTAAGTAGTCCCATGGCTGTCTCTATTAACGGTTCTATCTCCCTACCCGTGGCCTTATAGATGAAGCTGAGGTCAGTCTCGGCCTTCGGGACCACTATGCACTTCACCACATCGATCCTGCTGACCAAGTCTATGTCGGCGTAGAAGAAGGGCGTCTTTGGGTCATTAACTCTAACACAGACCTCCTTACCACCCCAATCAAGCTGTGGGAGCAAATTGCTTATTAATTTACGTGCGGACTCCTTACCATCCACCGGCACCGCATCCTCGAGGTCGATAATTACGGAGTCCGGCCTTAACTCGAGGGCCGCCTTCCTAATCATATGCTCATTATTGCCAGGGACGAACAATTGAGACCTCCTCAAAACCACGGCTATTAAAGCCGGCCAGCCAATATAATTTTTACCCATCAAAGCACTAGCACGGCCCTGCCCAGGACCCTTAAATTAACCAAGTCGTCATATGCCCGGTTAATGTCTCTGAAATTATAAACCCTATAAACGGGCTTGACAACGCTCTTATGGAGGAGATCGACAGCCTCGAGAACCTCCCTCCTCGTGTATGCGGCTGAGCCTACTATCCTATGCTCCCTCATTACCGTGAGCGCGGGCCTTATTAACCTGATTTCCTCACCCTCGGTATTGCCTATCAATACTAACACGCCCTCACGCTTTAATGCCCTGAGGCTCTCGTTTATAGTGGCCGCGCCCACGATCTCCAGGACAACATCCACGTCCCTAACCTTCCTCGAGAACTCCCTATCAGTAATAACCTCATCGGAGTACCTGGCCACGAAATCTGCCTTACCGGGCGATGTTATTGAGATTACGTAAGCGCCGAGGCTCTTTAGGTACTGGATTGCGTGTATCCCAACACCACCCCCAGCCCCTGTAACGAGGACCCTAGTCCCCGAGTCGATACCGCCGAGCCTGCTCGCGTGTATTGCAGTGGCCAATGGGCATATGGCGGCGGCATACTTTACATAGTCGCTATCCGGCAGCCTAAACACGTTACTGCTCGGCACTATCACAGCCTCCGCATAACCACCTGGCCTACCCTCCCCGAGGAATTGAAGGTTAACGCATAGGTTCTCCTTACCAGCCCTACAGTATGGGCAGGTACCATCAGTTATGGCGCCAAACACGCCGACAGCCCTTCCATCAACTTCGCCAAATACTTCATGACCAAGCACGAGGGGAGGTCTCAAGTTCTTAAAGCCGCCCCTCCAAATGACTAGGTCGCGGCCGCAGATACCCACGGCCTTAACCCTAACGATGGCGTCATTAGGCCCGGGTTCGCCTATGTCGTACTCCTCAATACTGAAGGGCTTATTAAATTCCTTAAGTACTGCAGCGAGCACGCGCATTGATTAATTATTGGTGGTGATTCATTATTTAAATTAACCAGTATATATCTTATTTAGGCCAAACGTGGTCCCCGACCAACTCCCCCATCGAAGTAATGCTTATTTTACTTAACCGCCCTATACATGCGTGGATGCCTGTGTTGTGCTGCCTACGATAAACGAGGCCGAGAACCTGAGGATCTTATTACCCATGTTGAGGGATCACTTGGTGGGTTATGACTGGTTCATCGTGGTTGTTGACGATGGTAGTACTGATGGTACGCAAGACGTCGTTCTCGACTTTGCAAGGGCCACGGGCAGGGCCATCCTAATAGAGAGGGGCGCTAGGCTTGGTCTTGGTAGTGCCATTAAGGCCGGAATGAGAGTGTGCCTGGATAGGGGTGCCGAGTCCGTGGTTGTCATGGATGCTGACCTACAACACCCACCTGAGGTGGTTTCTGAATTAGTTAATGCGGTTCTTAAGGGCGGTGCTGACCTAGCCATAGCCAGCAGGTATGCTAGGGGTGGCGGCATTATTGGTTGGTCATTCAGGAGGTTCATCATTAGTAAGGGCGCCACGTACATGGCGAGACTATTGATGCCCTGGACACGCGGTATTAAGGACCCAATCAGCGGCTTCTTCGCCGTGAACTCGGATAGGCTGAGAAACGTCATCGATTCCCTAAGCGATTCAGCGGGCTATAAGTTAATACTTGAATTGTTAACACGGCTCCATACTAAGTACGGTGATTCCCTGGAAATTATAGAGGTACCGTACGTATTTAGGAATAGGATGTACGGCGTGAGTAAGTTGGGCATGTGGGAGCTCATTAACTACGCATTACTCGTACTTAGGTTAAGTAATTACTCCGTTTTTAAGTACCTGGCATCCCTCGTGGTGGGTTCCATCATTGGTTACCTG
>DAXY01000051.1:28203-30937 GCA_002506645.1 Vulcanisaeta distributa
AAGCCGCAGCCTCAGTATTACGTGAGGTATCACTTGATTAAGTACGTTGCCGTGGCCGTGAAATTGACCCTCTACATATTACTAATACCGGCATCCATCGCGCTCGTGGTCTCGGGCATCATACAATTGCTTATGACGCTTAGGTTAATAACGATAAGCCCGGTGATGACGCACGTACTATGAATCGCGAAATGCCTTTAACCAAATTAACCACCAATGAGCGCGAATGATGGTATTACTAACGACGGTACCTGGAATTGAGGATATAGTCATTGACGAGACTAAGGAGTTATTTGGGGGTAGGGTCATCATGGCCGAGGTATTTGGGCGCTCGAACGTAACTGGTAAGGTAATGATTAACGTCAGTGATGTAAGTGTTAATGAATTGAAGAGACTAGGTACTGTGGAGCACGTGATTAGGGTGCTTGACGTTGGGAGTGTGGGTAAGGACATGGAGAGCTTAAGGGATTGCATTTGGAGGTTAAACCTCAGCGAGTTATTGAATTACTACACGCCAAATACCACGATAGGCGTACTAGCCGATAGGTCGGGAAATCACGAGTTCAGGAGCCCAGATGCAGCGGCACTACTTGGTGAGAGGGTCTCAGAATACCTAGCCTCGGTGGGTATTAGGCCGCTCTTCAACCTCGATAATGCCGACCTAGTGCTGAGGCTCATCATCGACCAGGACAGGTGCGTGTTGGGAATATCGGTAACCCGCAAACCACTTAGGAATAGGCCGTATAGGAAGTTTAACCACCCAGCCGCCATAAACCCCATACTTGCCAATGCCATGTTTAGGATACTAAACCCGCCCTCATCATCGAGGGTTTGCGACATTACCTGCGGTAGTGGGACGATAATTATCGAGGGTGCCCTAATGAGGAGGGACTTGAGGCTACTCTGCATCGATGTTGATTACGGCTATGTAAGGGGCGCAATCATGAATGCCAGGGAGGCCGGTGTGGATCATGCAGTGGACTTCGTAGTTATGGACTCCACAAGGCCCGCGTTAAGGGAAAACTCTTGCAATTCCGCAATATTCAACCCACCATTTGGTATACGCGTTGAGCCCTTGGGAAGACTTCCCGAGTTCTACAACTCACTGTTTAGTTCCTTAAGGGCGATTCTTAGTGATGGCTCCGGCGTGGTCTTCATCACCGTTAGGAAATCCCTAGCAAGGAGATTATTGGGTAGGCATGGGCTTAGGATTGTTAGTGAGAGGGTTGTTGATCAGGGTGGGGTTTGGAGTACGATTTTTAAGGTTGTTAAGGAATAGATTAGTTTTGATTTTAGGGAACCCCTACTGGGCCTTTGGTATGAAGGATCTCTGGTCCTCATTCGGAAATAGCCTGTCAAGGGTCCTCCTGGGCACCCTATACACCCTAAGCGCTATTTCCCTAATTAATTTGTCGTGAGGAGCGCACTTGGTTAGGTTAAGCCTAAGGCAGTGGGTATACTTCATTATTTTCTTCTCCTCAACCCTCTTAATACTGCCCAACGCTATGTCCTCGGCTACCCTAAACGCCACGTAAAACCTCACGTAATTCATGAACCTACCTGCCAGGTCCGGGAATGCCGTGCTCAAGGCCCTGTAAGTCCCCACAAAGTCCTCCTCAGGGAAGAACCTCATTATCGTGCCCGTGAACACGTACCTCAACAACCTAAAACCCCTCTCCTCAGTCCTGGGCCCCAGCACCTCATTATTAACCATACTCCTGAACTGCTCAGTATCGTTATTATCACTCAATTGGAAGCTCCTCACCTTAAGGAAGTTGTACGCCTCATCACAGGCGATCTCCACATTGAATAGGTTCTTGAGGGCGTTCGTCAACTCACCATCGAGTATGCCAAGCCCGTACTTACCAACTATGTATATTGTGGCGATCTCCTTATCGTAAATCCTAACCTTACTCAAGCCCCTAAACGGTTCAATACCCCTCTGTTTATACACGATGTAGACCAATTCCTCAAGCTGATTCCTAGTACTTACCTCATTCCTCATTATCTTGCTCCATATCTCCGTCGCGGCCTCGATACGGCTCTTATACAGCTGCCTAGCGTCTAAACCGCTCATATCAGCAATTCACCTACTCCAAGATTTCGAGAAATAGCGCCTTATAATCCTTGTGCTCCAGGGCCTATGACTGAGCGACTGCCCCGGCCTGGGCCTGCTTTCGATATATAACGATCCTCGTGGGTATTGGCAACTTAGACGAGGCCCTCTTGAACGCCTCCTTTGCGTGGGCCAGGTTCTTACCCTCGACCTCCAGGTACATTATGACCGTGCCGGGCCTAAGGATCCTCGCCGCCCTACCCGACGGAACGCCGAAGGCCAGCCTCATGCCCTGCTGTAGACGGTCTGCGCCGGCCATGGCGAGCATCTTATTCTCCCTAATCACGTGGAATGGGTAAACACTTATCTTGAGGTAGAAGTTAGGGTCTCCAACGTACTTGGACAGGTACTTATAAGCCATCTGCCTAGCCGCCTCGAGGGCGTTAGCCCTAATTTGCCCAGTCTCCTCAGCCACGAGTTCAGCCACGTAATCAAACCTAGCCCTCTCCCTGGGCTTGGTATTACCAAGCTCAAACCTAGGTATTTGGACATATGGAGCACCGGCTATGTACTCAGTCCTCGTGTATGGCCTCTTCAGTCTCCTATAACAACGGCCTGGCCTAAGGGGCATAGCAATGCCGAGTTACCGAGATGGCGTGGGTATTTAAGGTTTTTCGC
>DAXY01000051.1:31114-31445 GCA_002506645.1 Vulcanisaeta distributa
TATGGCGCTGCCATTAATCATTGGGTAATGATCCTACGCCCAACTCAACATTGTACTGATTAATTAATAAGCCGAGCCCCCAGTGGGGTGGTCACTTGCCGGTTTTCCTAGATCGTATCCTAACTATTGCCTCGGCAATATCTCCATTGGTTTCCATCAATGCTTTTATGGCATCCTCCCTCGTACACCCGGTCTCATCCATGACGAGCCTAATATCGTCCTCGGTGGGCTCATACTTCCTCGGGGTCTCAATCGCTGGCGTGGCCTGCTGTATGATTAGTGATGGTCTCGGCTGTGGACTTGCGGACTGGGGCTTCACAACCTTCACGTC
>DAXY01000051.1:31520-31812 GCA_002506645.1 Vulcanisaeta distributa
AGGTAGATGACGACCTTCGTCACGTTACCAACCTCCTCAAGATTCAGGTCCTGAATACCAAATCGCTTAAGTAACCTCTTCACCTCCCTTGGGTTTAACCCCACGTACCTACGTAATACGTGGCATTATTTAAAACAATTTCTCTACGGGGGACATAAATCTGCCTCTACATGTCGCTCTACCCCCATTATTGGCATAGTGTTCCTAGCATTGGTGCTATTGTTGGTGATGAGCATCCATAACCGAGTACGTGTGTTGGGAAGTAATGGACCACGTAGTATACAGTCCCGTT
>DAXY01000051.1:31981-33634 GCA_002506645.1 Vulcanisaeta distributa
ACGTAACCCCTCAATGAGTAGTTAATGGCGGTGTAAACAAGCGGGGACGCGCCGGCGAGGATGTAGGTCACGTTGTTCGCCCTGTTGAATACCACGAACATGGGGGTGCCCAATAAATCCTGCGGTATGTTAAGCGTATACGCGATCGTGTTGATACTGCCTAATGCCGACTCAACGGTATTGACGAGGTCCTGAGCATTCTCATTAATTGCGCACTCCGGGTAATTACTCACTAGGTATTGGTACTGGGCAATTGGGTAGAGCAGTACGTACGTGATGTTATTCGTCCCCTCATAGGCCATGAGGTAGTCATAGGCTATATCGTATATATTATCTATGGCCGCCAGCGTGGCATTCCCACCATACTTATTATAAATGCAGACCAGGTTAAGCCAATTATCAACACCCCTTTCGAAGGCCTCCGTGGTCAATTCCTCCTGCGATAATGCGGATGAAACCTGGGTTGCGTGTTGAGTGGTCTTTGGTGGTGATGGTTTAATCACTAGGAAATAAGTTACCACCACAACCAGCGCTGCCGCAAGTACAACCACGGCTATTAGTAACATCCTATTTATACCCACGGTATTAGGCATAACCTAGTCAGTGACTCGGTTTATATTAAAAATCTTACTAACAATTCGTTCGTCGAGGATGAGAAAGGCATTAATAATTGGCTCGGCATTATTAGCCATAATGGCTATTAGATTGAGGGTGAGGCTTTCATCAATCATGGGCAAGACCACGGTAACTAAGGCATTGGTTACTGCGGGCTATGAGACTCAGGAACCGGAGATCCTCATCCCGAGGTATATCGCGGAGGACCTAGACCTACTACCCAAGCTACCCAGTGGTTCTGAGGTTAGGGATTATGAATTGGCTGATGGCACAGTGACTAGGTTAATACTAATTCCCAATGCAGTGCGGGTCTGGATCATCGAGAATGATAGGGAGGTTGGTGGGGTTGTGGCGAATGTTACGATTAGCGAGCGCGCAAATGAGACGCTACTAAGTGATAAGTTGGTCAGTAAGTTGGGCATTGTCTTGTTGGATATTGGGGAGGGCATTTGGTGCTTTAAGGATGAGATTGGCAAGACGGTTAGGAGGAGCCTATAGATTCTAGGAATGACTTAACCGCGTTTATGAAGATGCTTAACGCGGGCTTGCCCTGGGCAAATCCCTGCCCATAGGTCGTCGACCCACCGCCCTTACCATTAACGCTCGCGTTGAGCCTGGCCATTAAGTCCCTAACACTCACGCGGTTGGCCGCTCCAGGGCCTAGGTAGACCACGTACTCAGTACCATTAGTAGTCCTATTAATTACTAGCAGCAGTGTGTTGGGCCTGGCGCTTAGGTACTCCTTGGCGAATTCCTGAATATAATTCCTGTCCTCACCCTCGTATTCCATGTATGTGAAGCCCACGCCATTAATCGTAACCTCCCTACCCACTGCCTCAGTCACGTCACCCCTAATGGCCTTCCTGGTTAATGCCTTAATTCTACTCTCCATTTCACCCACATCGTTCAATAACTCCCTAACGCCCTTAACCACGTCCTCCCTGCCCTTACCAATTAGTTCCGAGACCTCATTTATCGAGTCCTCGAGGGACTCTGCGTAGTTAAGTGCGTGCCTGCCTGTGGTAAATATGAACCTAA
>DAXY01000051.1:33682-48754 GCA_002506645.1 Vulcanisaeta distributa
CCGCAAGCCTCAACATCGTATGGACTATCATCGGGTCCCACCTGGACTATCCTCAGCCTGGCACCAGGTACGACGCCTCCTTGGTATATGTACATGCCGAACTTCGCTTCGGCCTCCGTCCTACCGAACCACCTAATGACCACTGGCTGGTTGGCAATGACCACCTGGTTGGCGAGTTCCTCAATCTTCTTAACCTCATCCCTACTCGGTAGCTTGTAATGCGTCACATCAAGCCTGCTGAAGGGCACGTTCTTCTCAGCACCGGCCTGCCAAACATGCCTACCAAGGACGCGCCTAATGCTTTGAAGCAGTATGTGCGTTGCGGTGTGCATCCTCATTAGGTCAAGCCTACGTATCGCATCCACGACGCCCTCCACCTCCTCGCCCTCCATTGGTGGTTCACCCTCGATGACATGCACAATGACATGGCCAACCCTCTGGACATCAACTACCCTGGACTCGCCGTGGCTATGCCTAATAATGCCGTGATCAGCGACCTGCCCACCACCCTCTGGGTAGAAGGCGGTTTGGTCGAGTACCACATACCTGCCCCTGATAACCCTGAGCACCCTCGCCCTGAATTGAAACAGCCTCATGTCCTCATAAAACAACTCCCTAGTCTGCGGTAGGTCCTGAACCTCCACCGGGTTAACGTCGACCTTGGGCCTCTCCTCACCAACCTGTCTCTGGTACCTAGCCGCAAGCCTTGAGTAGAAGTCGTCCGGCACCGTGACGCTCACCCCAAGCCTTGATGCCACGTCCCTCACAACCTCCGGCGGTAATCCCTGGGAATCGTAGAGCGTCACTAGGTCATCCACCGTGAGCTCCCTCTTCCCAGTCCTCCTCTCCCTATCCTTAACGACCCTATCGATGACGCCGGGCGCCTGCCTAAGTAATTCCCTGAACTTCCTCTCCTCAAGGTCAACTAGCTCGAGGATTGTCTGCTTCTCCTCATAAACCTCTGGGTAATCATCCCTTAGGAACTCGAGCTCCATGTCCATGACCTCGGTGAGCGGTATCTCAATACCCGCAACATACATGCTCCTAAACATCCTCCTAAGTAGAAGCCTGCCTAGGTAACCAACGCCTGAGTTGCTCGGTATGACGCCGTCGGCCATCATCCATGACAAGGTCCTACCATGATCACTGAGTATGTACAGGGCCTCCTGCGCCTTAAGTGTGTTCTTAACCTCGTTAATGTCCATCCCAACCTTACCCGCTATGTACTCATAGGCCTTCTCAATACTTGTAACCTCAGGATCTAGCTGGCCGAAGTACGTGGCCATGTGCATGAGCATCTCATCACTGGGCCTTGGGAGGCCTAACCTGCTCCTTAATTTCTCGATGAATGGGCCGAAGACCGCGTCGTAAACCGTGGGTTTGCCCGTGAGCAGCCAGTAGATTCTCTCGAGTCCGTATCCCGTATCCACAACCTTCATGGGCATCTCCACGTATTTACCATTAACGGTCCTATAATGCATGAAGACTAGCGTAGCAATCTCCAAACCACCCACGAGAACCTCGAGGCACTCACCCGCATTACCACCGCCCTCCCAAATATTTTCCTTATACGTGACCTCATCATCCCTAAGGCCAAGCTCCTTCGTGAAGAACTCATGGGCGTACTCGACGGTCTCGTCAATCCAGTAAACGTACTTATCAGGATAGTTAAATGCGTGGTGCGCCATCATTTCAAAACCTGTCAAGTGCCTACCACTGCGTCCCACCTTATCAATGTCCGTGAACCTAATGCTGGGTTGCGAAATGGCCAGTGGGTTTGCTGGCGGCGGCACAATACCCTCCGTGACCCATGGCTGGAAGTCATATATTGATGCGCCGACTAGGTAGACATCAGACCTCCAACGGGCGACCACCGGATACCTCCTGATCCTAACGTGGCCGTGCCTCTCGAAGAAGCTTAGGAACCTCTCCCTAACGTCCCTAATGGATTCAGGCCTAAACCTACCCGGTGGATTCCCTATGAATAGGTATGGCGTGCAGGGCTGATCACCACAGGTTTCCTGGTCCTTATTCAATGTCCAAAAGTAATGCTTACAATATGGGCACTGCCTCCTATAGAATCCCATCCCATTGAATAACCTAGTCCTCAATTCCTCCATAACTTAACGATAGGTAAAGATGAGGTTTTTATTTATATTTTATTCCTGCCACAGTTAGGATTCACTATTTGCGATTTGTCTCAAGGCCGCGGAAGTACTTATACAAGCCATCAACCGCCATCCTAAATAAGTGGTAATGAGCCCTCATGTTCCTCAACCCATCATAAACCCTCTTAAGGTCTTGATCCCTTTCAACGAGCACTCTCTCGAAATCATTAACGCTCAATCCCTCCCTAACGGCCTCCTCCGCGGTTCTACCCCAAACATCTAATTGCCTAAGGTGCCTACTCAATAGGTCAGTTGCGCCAGGGACGAGTAGGTGGTGCGTATACGCTATGTACTTAGGATTCCTAGCAATCAGCTTCTTAACACTATCAACGTACATGTCGAACCTGAGGGGTTCCATGGTTGTCGGTATTATGTAGTCGAGGTCCCTAACGTAGATGCCCGCGGCATCGCCAACTATGAGTATGTCCCAGGGCTCGACAATGAAGGATTGGTGATGGCTCGCGTGGCCAGGCGTGTGTATAACCTCGACAGTGACGTCACCGATGGTTACCCTATCACCATCCCTAGTCTCCCTGGCGTTCCTACTGGGTATCTCGAGTGGTCTACCGTATAACTCACCTAACCAACCCATGGCCTCCCTAGCCGGTACCCAAATAATGTCTGGATTGGGCAGTACCTTTAAACCCCTTGGGTGAACGTAGACTTCGGCATTTGGGTTAAGTCCCATTAACGCCCCAGCGCCGCCATAATGATCAATATGTACATGCGTAATAAATACATGGGTAACATTGCCCGGTAATCCCCTTAACACATTCCTTAGGTCGTTACTGGATACGGCAGGCCCTCCCTCAAACACTATTATGCCCCTCCCCGTATTTACTGCGTATACCGAGACCAGGTTACTGAACCCACCGGGTTCTAGGTCTATTTGGTACACATTATTCATTACCTCGGTTACCCGCACCATGATTAATCAATGAATGAGCTAATTAATAAATTATATGGCAATATAAATATTGATTGCGCTGCGTTCTATTACCCGAATAGGCTGGAGAACCCAGCCGCGATTTCCTCCTCACTCGGTCCCTCCTTCTTCTCCTCCTTACCCGCCTCTTCCTTCTTCTCCTCGGCCTTCCCCTCCGCCTTAACCTCCTCAGTCTTAACCTGCTGAGGCTGCTGAGCAACCTGAAGCCCTAGTTCGGGAGCCTTTGGCGCTATTACCGCCGCAAGCGCGTTCGCCTCAGCCACGGCCCTGGACAGTATATACTGGGCGGTCTCCGGCGTCATGTACTTAGCATTAACGGCCAGGTTAATCGCCTCCATGTGGGCTTTAGCAATCGATACCCTGAGCACCTCCGGCGTTGGGTATGCCGTATTGACTGCTAAATTGAATGCTGACCTAACGGCATCCTCAATCATTGCCCTATACGCGCCTATGTCCAGCCTTAGATTGTCCACGGATATTACGTACTTACCCTCCAGTATTGCGGCCTTTATCTTCAGGGTCTCGAATATGGGCTTTATATTCAATTTCTTCAGGATCTCGGCGGCATCCTCATTAACCTTATCACCTTTCTTAACAATCACCGTATCCTTAACGATCCAGATCTTACCGTCCTGAACCTTAATTGGTATTTTTAACTTACCGAACTTACTCATTATTGGGCCCGGGCTCATGTTGGTATTGCCCGCAGGCGCCACTAGGTCGAATGGTGCTACATCACCTGGCATTGCCTCCCTCCTAACCCCAGTACTCCAAATCCACTTAGCCAATTCAAATGGGTTTTCGTTAGAGAATATGATCAGGTTCTCCCCAGTGAATAGTTTCTCAATGTCCTCACTAACGCTGCCCATTAATTGCCTAAGCGCTATTAGTACGAGCGTGTTCTTCGCCTTAACAACCCTGGCATCCCTTCTCCTCAACCAGAACCTATATTCCTGGAGGACCCTGTTTGATGTGCCGTGAATGTCTATGACGAGTACAGTACCGTACTTACTAAACAACTCCTTCAACTCATTAACAACTCTAACCTTCTTCTCTGGGTAGGGCTTCGTCCTAACGTATGTGCGCTTAAACACCGGCTGTGAGGCCATACTTAGCAAGGAACGCCTAGGGAATGACTTAATTAATTTTTCTTCCAATGAAGGGCGCGGGAGGCTCAGGTTAATGTATGGGGCCCTGGATTGTATTAATGCCTACTTTACCGTAAGTGGTGAGAATGTGACCGGCGGACCCATTGTTAACTTAATGCTCACGTCACCCAACTGCTCAGGTCTAACCCTCTTGAGCACCTCATCGAGTATGGCGGATACATTCTCAGCAACATGCCTTGGGTCCATGTCCTCGGTGCCGACCTTGCACATGACCTGCGGCTGGTCCTTAACCCTAACCCTAACGCTCCTCTTCAACCTATCAATCACGGCCTTAACATCGGCATTGGGCTGAATTACCTCAGGCATCTTATTCCTGGGACCGAGTATTTGGCCCATGACCCTGCCAATGAGGACCATGAGGTCCGGGGTTGCCACGAAGTAATCATATGAATTGGCGAGCTTCCTAATCTCCTTCTTATTGCCGGCGAGCTTCTCAATATCCTCCCTAGTGAGTACCGCATCGGCCTTGGCATCCCTCGCCGCAAGCACCATGGCTCCCGTGGCCATAACGCATACCTTAGGCTCCTTACCCTGCAGTGGATGTGGTAGGGCTACGGTTATGTTAAACCTATTATTTTGGTTCTTAATGTCGAAGTCCTTAAACCTAATTATCAACTCATAGGTCTGCTTAAACCTCCTCTTCCTCGCCCTCTCCTTCGCCTCCATAACCGCCTTAACTATTGCGTCGAGGTTTAGGCTCATAACCGCGTACTACGGGGGGAGGCCCTTATTAAAGCATTTTTCCTCATTTAAGCGGCGCCTCGGGGACGTTAACCACGCCTCACAACCTACCCTCCTGCCTCAATAACTCCTCATACTTAGATATTACGTTGTCGTAAGCGCCTGAGTCCACCTCCTTAAGCACCTGCTTTGGGTCCTTACCACCGATCGTTACGCCAATGCTCCTGCACGTACTAATCACCTGCTTAAGGGCGTTCCTGAAGTTCCTACTCCTCAACTCCTCCCACTTCATATAGGCTATCTCGGCAAGCTTCTCAATACTTATGTCGCCAATTAATTCCTTAACGGCCTGGTGGCTACCTGCGTCCTTACCAATGGCCTTTATTATCAGGTCAGCAATTGGCGGTAGCTCGGGCTTTACTTCAAAGCTCTTCATATCCTCATCGATCTCGATCTCCACGAACACGTTATTAACGCCATAATTAGCCAATAACTTGGTCTTCCTATTAATCTCCTCCGTAACCTTACCCACGTCAATACCGTATTGGCTTAATTGCTGAATGGCTGGTCCACCTGCCTTGCCGGGCGCCACCGCGATCTTGACTACCCTCTTCGCCATATCGTGGGCTTTGCCTAATGTGGGTATTTAACGTTTTTGCCTTTATTGTTTGCCCTCAATCTTCCTAACGCCCTTCACATTAACGATGATGGGCATCGTACTTGAGGAGTCGAGAAGCTCCAGGTAAACCTGCCCCCTCTCCCTATCGATATCCACCACCTTACCTCTATAGCCCTTGAACGGTTCGACTATTATCTCAACCACATCACCTACATTGATCTCCACGGGCTTCGCGAGGCTGTTCACAATATCATCAACGCTCATGACCCCCCTCACCATACCCCTATAGTGCTTAATCCCCGTGGCCAGGTCCTGGATCTCATAGGGCATTGAACCCTCGACAAACACGAAACCCTTTAACGTGGGTAGCACGACTATTGCGGTTATCCTAACCTTATCAAGGCCCCTATGCTCAGCCCTGGACTTAAGCATGAAGGCAACGTTATACTCCTGATTCCCCACGGCCCTAAGGGCATAGACCCTACAACTCAATGCCTGCTCAGCACTACCCATCGCCACTCCCTAACTCAATGAATTAATAAAGCTTGCCCAACCAAATGGGCTAGGGGGTCCTACCTACGCCCAAGCCCCCTGGTACCCAGTATGACCAGTATGAGCATGATGGCCAGTATTATGACGATTGTAAGCACGACAACCAGGTTTAGCGGGTATGGTAGGCTAAAGTTGGCACTACTCGTTATGTATTGTTGGGCAACGCTAAATAGGAATGAGTACACGCCCAATATGGCGACTATTAGCGTGCCCAGCTTTAGTATAATCATGTAATTATTCCTGCTAGGCTTCCTGGCTACCTTAAATATCCAGGCTAGCGTGCCCAACCAATTCATTATCCTCTTACCCAAACCCTCACTACTCATTGCAATGCCTTATGGCTTATCAGTGATTATAAAATTTTCTAACCATCATCAAAGTATTAATTGCCTAAAGAACTCCGCCTTATTGAATGGTCTCAAGTCATCATATCCCTGCCCAATACCGAGGAGGTAAATGGGCCTCTTCAACTCGTATAGGAAGGTCAGTATGGCACCGCCCTTCGGGTACGCATCCACCTTCGTGACTATCAACCCATCAATCCTCACATACTTACTATAGTACTTGGCTATATCCAGAGCCTCATTACCGAGTAGTGCATCGGCTATGAATATAGAGAAGTCGGGCCTACTGACCCTCTGAATCTTACTTAATTCACTCATTAAATTAGCGTCGGTGTGCATCCTACCGGCCGTGTCGATCATTACGTAGTCAACCCCCCTAACCCTCGCGTGGTTAATGGCGTCGTAAGCGACGGCGGCCGGGTCCGAGCCATAGCCATGCTTAATAACCCTAACGCCAAGCTTGGCAGCGTGGCCCTCCAACTGCTCAATGGCTCCAGCCCTATACGTATCTGCGGCAGCCCAAACAGCCGTGTACCCCCTCTTCATTAATTGATGCGTTATCTTCGCGATTGTCGTGGTCTTGCCATAACCATTAGGGCCCAGGAACAGGAGGACCACAGGCCTCCTCGTCTGCAAGGCCTTGGTTACCTCACTCATGAAGTCCACATCAGGCACGTCACTAAATAACCTATTCATTACCTCGAGAATGCCTTCCCTGATTATTGACTCCTTATCGCCGAACCTGGGCACCTTAAGGCCCCTTAGGTAATTAACCATGGCGTCGCAGATGGCGTCAGCCACATCAACGGCCACGTCAGACTCGACCAATTGCATGAATAATTCATCACGAATCTCGACCAGTTTTTTCTCACTTAGTTCGGTCGTCGTTATGGAACTTGCTATGGCATTAGTCAATGACCTAAAGGCGCTTCTCAATTTATCAAACATTAAAACGCACCTTACCGCCCGGCCTGTTGCTGCTGTTGCTGCCTAATGGCGGCGCTTATGTATAGGAGGAAGTTGTCAATATCATTAATCCTCTTGGCTATGTCTGCAGATTGTGAGTCAAGCTTCGACCTTAAGTCCTCGAACTCCTTAATCCTACTATCAATGTAATTTATTGCGTATGAAACATCCATCTCAACCACGAAATTAGCGCCGACGCTCACGAGGACCTTTTCGCCTTGGGTGGGCGATGCCTTTATGAAGACGCCCCCACCAACCCCCGCGTACGTGTCCTGTACGATGCCCTTACTCAACAGCGTTAGCATGTCCTTGGCACTCCTCAACTCATTTATTGACTGCGTCACCAACGTGAGGTTCTGCCTAACGGCATCAAGCAATACCGCTAGGGAATTCCTCTCCTCAATCAATCTCTCGATGTCCTCCCTCGTTATTACAATCCTCTGCGGCTGCTGGGACATTGACGCCTCACCACTTAACTAATGATTCCATGGACAGTAATTGCAGAACCTCCGTGCGTTTAACCTCCTCCTTACTCACCTCCCTGATGTCCTCAATCCTTATCATGCCCCTCTTCAGTTTATGCCTGCTCCCCAATAGGCTGTATGCAGTCTCGAGAGCCTCGCTTGGCTTGGTTGCTACTAATTCCAGCGAGAACCTCTGCCACTGCGTGCCAACCCTCATGCGCCCAACAACCCTATATATGGCTACCCTACCCGTCGGCACGCGTTGTGTCTAGGCATGAAGTATTTAACCTTTTCCCAATATGTTTTTAAAGAAGTACTGCCAATACTGGTCAGGTGGTTTACATGGTCCTCACGTGTGACGTATGCGGCGCACCAATAGAGGGCGAGCCAGTCATTGTGGAGATAGACGGTGCCGTGTTAACGCTATGCCAGAGGTGCGCCCGCAAGTACGTAGGTGTTAAGGGCGTTAAGGTGATTAAGGGTCCATCACAGATACAGGCGGTGCAGCAGCCAATAACAGTTGCTAGGTATGAATCCAGGAGAGGCGTCACGTACAGGATCAGTAGGCCCAGGGTTAATGTAGATAGGTACGAGGTTGTTGAGGATTACGCCGAGTTAATTAGGGAGGCTAGGGAGAGCCTCGGCATGAGTAGGGACGTGCTGGCCAAGGTCATCGGCGTTAAGGAGAGCATACTGAGGAGGATCGAGGATGGCCAGTTAATACCGGATATAGAGCTTGCCAGGAAGCTTGAGAAGGCCCTTGGCATAAGCCTACTTAGGGAGTCGGAGGAGGCGGGTGTGGAGGCCCAGAAACCAGTTAGTAAATCCTTAACCCTGGGTGACGTGGTTACCCTACGTGGGAGGAAGAGGGAGTGAGGTTGTGCTGCGGCAATAGCTTTAAATAATGAATGGGCGTAGGCGCCTCAGTGGTTAATAGGGCTAGGGCCCTACTGCTCGTGGCGGACGACGTTGGGGAGAACAGGATTAGGGAATTTCAACTGCTGAGTGAGGCTGGTGGTTATGAGGTCCTGGACACGATAGTGCAGAGGAGGAGACCGGACACGCGGTATTACCTGGGTATTGGTAAGTTGAGCTATGTAGAGTCGCTTATTGGGTCTTTAAGGCCTGACGTGGTGATTACGTACCATCAATTAAACCCAATACAGTACGTGAATCTCGAGCGTAGGTTGAGGGTTAGGGTTATGGATCGAATATTACTTATCCTAGAGATATTCGAGAGGAGGGCCGGTAGTAGGGAGGCCAAGCTCCAGATCGAGTTGACTAGGCTTAGGCTGGAAATACCGAGGATTAGGGAGTTCATTAGGCTCGCGAAGATGGGCGAGCAGATCGGCTTCTACGGTGGTGGTGAGTACGCAATTGAGGCCTACTATAGGCATATGGTAAGGAGGGCGGCCCATATTAGGAGGGAATTGAATGCGATTAGGAAGAGGAGGGAAATGCTCGTGCTTAGGAGGAAGGATTACGGCCTACCGCAGGTCGCGCTCACTGGCTACACATCGGCAGGTAAGACAACCCTCTTCAATAGGTTGGCCAGGGAAGATAAGTACGTCGATGGTAAGCCCTTCGCCACGTTAGATACGTACTCGAGACTCGTGAACTTCAACGGCGTGAATGCAATATTGACGGACACTATCGGCTTCATAGATGACTTGCCGCCGCTGCTCATTGAATCATTCTACGCAACGATTGCGGAGGTCCTCAATGCAGACCTCGTGCTCTTCATGATGGACGTGAGCGATGATTACCAGGAATTTACTAGGAAGTTCGTGAGTTCCGTAAGGATATTCAACGACCTCGGAATACCGAGGAGCAAGGTCTTACCAATCTTAAACAAGGTTGACCTAACTGACGGCATCGACATTAGCGATAAGGTTAGTCTCGTAAAGGGCGAGTTCGGAAGCTACGTACTAATATCCGCCAAGACGGGCGTGGGGATTGATGACCTGAGGAGTGCCGTGAGGAGTAGGCTGGAGCCATTAATCGCCAGGGAGGAATTGGGTGACAATAATAGGAAGAGTTTTTAACTCAATAAGTTAGCCACGCATTGGTGGTCGAGGACTTAGAGACATCGTTATTCCTCGAGTACGCTAGGAGGAGGATAGCCTTTGAGTATGATGATGAGGAGATGGGTGAATTGGTTGTTAAGATATTGAGGGCGCTGAGTGAGAGGAATGAGTCGGTACCCGACGAAACCCTGGCCTTGATCCTAGGCATAAGCGCCACGGAGATTAGGAGGGTGCTTCACGTAATGCATAGGGCGGGCCTCGTCGGGCTTGCTAGGGAGTCCACTGATCAGTATAGGTATGAGTATAAGTGGTTCGTTAATAAGGACTTCATTAGGAAGTTCCTAACGCGGCACATAAGTAACGTGGTATCCAAACTCATGCATAGGATAAAGACGCTTGGTTCAACAACACTGTACATATGCCCAACATGCTTCAGGGGCTACACACTCGATGAGGCCTATGAATACGACTTTAAATGCCCAAGGGATGATACTGAGTTGGTACAGGTCGATGCGACCTCGGAGATCGCGTTTCTAATGAACGTGATTAAGAACCTACGTAGGGAGGAAGGGAAATAATGAGTTTTACGCGTGGTACTTATCAACGCTTCTCAATACTTGCCCCTTGATAGTACCCTAGCTGCTGTAATCAGTGGATGCCATACTGGAGCTGTTGGTGGTGCGTATGATAGGTCCGCGAAGAATATGTCATCAATTGTGGCGCCCTTGCCTATCAACGCCGCTGCCGTATCTATATAGCCGGCAACCAACTTATCTGACCCAACTATCTGGACGCCGAGGACCCTACCGCTGGGTTCATCCATTATCATCTTGATAGTTACCTGGGCGCCGCCTGGGTAGTAATGCGCCGTGGTCCTCGATTTTATCGTCGCGGAGACGGGCTTAAACCCCTCCTCCCTCGCCTGCCTTTCCGTAAGCCCCGTCCTAGCCACGTAGAGGTTGAACACCTTCGTTATTGCGGTGCCCAAGACTCCCGGAAATTTCAGGAACCTGCCCTTAACAGCATTTGCGCCCGCCACCTGCCCCATCTTATTTGCCGGCGGCGCCAATGCAACGTATATCCTCCTCCCGGTAATTAGGCTCCAGGTCTCCGCAACGTCGCCCGCGGCGTAGACGTTAGGTACCGTGGTCTCCATATACTCATTAACCCAGACGGCCCCGGTCTCGCCGAGCTTGGCGCCCGCCTTGACGGCGAGGTCCACGTCGGGTTTAACGCCAACGCCCATTACGACCTTGTCAACCTCGTACTCGCCCTTCTCAGTAATCACCTTATTCACGTGCCCATTGACGCCCCTAAAACCAACCACCTTCTCGCCTAAGTGGAGCTCAACGCCATTCCTAATGAGTTCGTCATGTATCAACTTCGCCATGTCCTCATCGAATGTGGTCGGCAATACGTAGGGCATCATTTCGAAGAGGAGGACCTTCTTACCAAGGTTCCTAAGGGCCTCGGCAACCTCAAGCCCTATGTAGCCGCCCCCGACCACCGCCACCGTACTTGCCCTCTCAACCTCCTCCCTCAGCCTAGGCGCCTCGTGAGGGAGCCTAAGTGTTAATATGCCGTTTAGATCATGGCCCTCAACAGGCAGTGTTACAGGCTTAGCCCCCGTGGCTATTATTAATACGTCCCACTGGTACTTAACGGTCTCATTACCTTCTTTGGCATACACGACTTGGTTCTTAGTATCAACGTCGAAGACCTCCGCATTGACCTTAACCGTTATCTTCCTATCCCTAGCGAATTCCTCAGGCGTGTATATGGCTAGGTCCTGGGCCTCCTTAACAACGCCACCGAGGTAGTACGGTATTCCACAGGGCGCGTGGCTTATGAACAATCCCTTATCAAGCATTATAATTTCAGCCCCAGGGTCGAGCCTCCTAGCCCTGGCAGCTGCCGAAGCCCCTGCGGCTCCACCGCCGATTATTACAACGCGTTTACCCATATGGTCTCCAGGGCTGTTACGACTTAATTAGTTTTTCTACATTATTTCTATATTCAATATATTTAACAGGATTTGATCAAGGCCCTCATCCGCAATTGCCATCAAGCCCCATTAGCAATTCATTGATTATCCTACTAGCCGTCAATACGTGCCTCCTCTTGATTGGGTATTGAATTATTAACTCGGTATTTCCAATCTTGCCGGCACTCCCATACTTAATGCACTCAGCCACGTATTTACTCACGTGTGGGGTTAATGTCCATGTAATTAATTCATGGATAATGCCGTTATCCACGACACTGGGTATCCTCTTTGTCATATGCATGAATGTTGTCTCAACTAGGTACCTCTTATCGAGTACGTAGTGGAGGAATTCATGAATCGCGGTATCGATTACATTGCTTATGTCATCCACGTTGAGGTTGTTTCTCGAAATCACACCAACCAGTCGTAGTAAGTCCCATATCGATAATGCGATGGTCTCATCCCCATTGATTGATAGGATCTTGCCGTAAATCGTTGGATTATGCGTCAGCAGGATCCTCGGCAGGTCTGTGCCGAATAGCCTACCTGCTATGGTTAGTGCCTTCATTACTAATTGAAAGTAAGTGCCGGAGCTGTTCCTCACGTTGCTCAACCTATCATCAACGAAGTACTCACACTCGGTGCTGCACATAATCATTAATTTGATGGCTAATGACGAGCCAGCGTCTACGGATATGAGGTATTTACGATTATCGCCATCCCTTGTGCTGTCTATAGTCACGTACCTATCAACGTCATAATCCTTCATGAGCGAGTCCAGGGTATCCCTGGCAATGACATTGTACTCCTCGCCACTAGGCATAAAGCCGGGATTAGCGGAGCCCACTAGGTCCAGGGCTAGGTCAAGGGCAAGTAATGCTGCCCTCAACTTAACGCGTTGCCTATTGAATAGTAGCGATAATGCATTAATAGATTTTATGATCTCCAGGGAATTACTACGAAGTTTTCCAGCGTATTTCCAGGAGGAATTTGTTAACATATTAATTACCACGCCGGACAATAATAACTTCGGTTATCCGTAATTTAAATGATTCCTTTCAATGCACTAATTATTCCCGGCGCAATACTATAAAATTCCCAAGCCGTGGTATTAATTACATGACCTTACCAGTGATGGGTGGGGTTAAGCCTCCCTGGATCACAGAACTTGGCGGCGTCGCCTCTGAACACCCCACGGCCAGTAGGTTAGGCGTTGATGTGCTGAACCTCGGTGGTAACGCCATTGACGCTGCCGTAACTACCTCACTAGCTCTAGCCCTAACCCAGCCACACCTTGGCGGCCTTGGCGGTGACTTCTTCGCAATGATTTACATAGCCAGGGAGGGCAGGGTATACTTCCTAAACGCTGGCGGGTGGGCTCCACGGAGGTTAAGTAGGGAATTACTGATGGAGAGGGGCCTCAATGCTGTGCCGTTAAGGGGCCCATTATCGCCTGTGGTACCTGGCCTACTGGCGGGCCTTCATGCCCTGTGGAGGCGCTTCGGCACCAGCGAGTGGAGGTCCTTAGTAAGGCCGGTGGTCGAAACCGCCAGGAAGGGCTTCCCAGCAAGCCCAAGCCTTGTCAGGGCCATTGATTCTCTCAGGAATGAGGTAACCGGCAACAGCGGCTTCGGGACCGTGTACCCAATGGATGTCGAGCCCTGGGGTTTAATGAGGATAGAGCCGTTGATTAGGACCTTCGAACTCATCATGGAGTATGGGCCGGACGTGCTGTACCGCGGCGAGGTTGGCGAGGCCCTAGTTGGTCATGTTCAATCCATCGGCGGAGTTATGGAGATGGATGACTTGGCCGAGTACGAGCCTGAGTGGCGCGATCCACTGAGCATTGATTATAGGGGCTTAACCATTTACGAATCGCCGCCCAATACCCAGGGCATAACCACGTTAATGATGCTGGCTCTTCTTGAGGAACTGAATGTTAAGGCCGAGCCCTGGTCCCGAGGTAGGATTGAGACGTACCTGGGCATCTACAGGGTGGCGTATGAACTCAGGGACTCGTACGTCGGGGACCCAAGGTTTGTCGAGGTCCCAATCACTAAACTCCTTGATAGGGACTTCCTAAGATCAACGTATGAGTCAGCGGCTAAGAGAGCCAGTGGGCAATTGGGTGGTTCGGGCGATACCACGTACTTCGTGGTCGTGGATGGGGAGGGCAATGTCGTAAGCGCTATACAGAGCCTATACCAACACTTCGGTTCATTAATTACGGAGCCTAGGTACGGCATCACGCTCAATAATAGGGCCTCGGACTTCTCAATGGATGGCCCAAACGCGTTGGCGCCTAGGAAGAGGCCCCTACATACGTTGAGCGCCGTGATAGTGACTAAGGATGGCGAGCCCAGGTACGCCCTAGGTACGTCAGGAGCTCATTTCAGGCCCCAATTACATACGCTATTCATAACGAACATAATAGATTATGGACTAAGCCCCGTGGAAGCAATCGACGCGCCCAGGTTTCTGTGGGATAGGAAGTCATTGACTATTGAGGAGGGCTATGAAGTGGCGGGATTAACCGAGCCGCACCAAGTAATTAGATACCCAAGTAGGACAGGCGTCGCTAGTATAGCCGCATTCCTAGGGAATGGTAGGAAGCTATTATACGCCGACATACGTGGAGATGGGCTGGCCCTCGGTCAATAGCCTAGGTTGCTTACCCAATGGCGTGGGTGGAAGTGCTTATAAATAGGATGCATATCCTACCTCCGTATGGCGAGGGGCGTTTCAAAGACGTTGATTGTGGGGATTGCCGTAGTTATCGCAATAATAATCATAGCGACTTACTACATCACTACCCAACCCCATGCACGTGGACAAGCCGTAACTGGCGTAGGCATTAAGTACCCAATCACGGTTGTTGATTACCTCGGCCGCAATGTTACGATCTACTCACAGCCAGGCACGATAGGCACCATAAGCCCTGACTGTACACAAATAATTTACGCACTTGGCTTTGGGGATAGGGTGGTCCTCATAGACACCTACTCCGAGCAATTGCTCCACTACCTCAACATTACCGTCCCAAGTAATGTCACAACAATTAGCCAGATATGGTTATCACCACCAATAGAACCAATAATAAAGGCCCATCCATCACTACTATGTGCGGATGCGGGCTTTCAACCACAGTT
>DAXY01000051.1:48779-49931 GCA_002506645.1 Vulcanisaeta distributa
GTGGGACGGACAACACCAACGTGACCGGCGTGGAGAATGACGTAATGCTCATGGCGAAGGCGCTCGGCGTACCCGATAGGGGTGAGGAGATAGTGGGTCGTATGAACTACATAATTAATTACATAAGGGGTAAGGTCTCGAGCGAGCCCAGGGTGACCACCATCTACGTGGATTGGGTTAACCCAATCTATGCCGCTGGAAACTCATCATTCATTGGCTACTACATCAACCTGGCCGGCGGTTACGACCCAATCAGTGGCATTTACCCAACCATCACCCCAAGCCAGTTAATAGCCGTTAACCCAAGCTACATAATTGCCGGCGACTTCATGGGTAATTGCACGGCAACAATGCAGGCAATACTCTCAATACCTGGCATAAACAGCACAAACGCGGTTAGGGATGGCCGCATTTACGTGCTTGGAAACTTCGCGGAGAGCCTGGTTGAGGAGCCTGGCCCCCTCTCCGTCTATGGAGCCCTACTACTCGCAATGATACTGCACCCAAGCGCCTTCGGCCTTAACTCGACGGTAATACCCCACTGCATAGATGCCCAGTGGGTTAATCAATATGTGAGACCCAACCTAAACCTCACGCTAGGTAGTGGGTGACGGATACGGCAACAGGTTCAATCCTTAAATTCACTTGGGTCTTCATACCACTCCTATTGCTGGGCGTTTTCCTAAACCTACTCATTGGCGAGGTCCAGGTCCCACTCGGGGCATTGCTTGACCCAACGAATACGTACAGAATCATAATAATGGACATTAGGCTACCTGAAATAATTGCATGCATTCTGGCCGGCACCAACCTGGCGGTGGCTGGCGCGGTCATGCAGGCTGTATTTAGAAACCCGCTTGCGGAGCCTTACGTGACGGGCACGGCCTCAGGCGCGTTGTTCGGCGCATTACTCGGTCTATTGGCGTATGCGTTCCTTAGGACCAGCCTCCTACCACCGATTGTCCTGATGCCGGTCCTCTCATTCCTAGGCGCATTACTCGCCACAGTGATTGTGGTGGCTTTCGGCAGGGGCTATTGGCTGTCCCTCATACTGGCCGGTATAGCGGTTTCGATACTATTCTCCTCAATGGTCATGATACTGGACACGTACTTACTGACCATAATACCAACGCTGCCCGCGGTTGTGTACCT
>DAXY01000051.1:49976-55779 GCA_002506645.1 Vulcanisaeta distributa
GCATACATAATCATGAGCAGCCGCGAGATTAACCTAATAATGATTAGTGACGAGATCGCCCAGGCAAGTGGTGTGAGTCCCAGGGTCTTCCGAAACTTACTAATTACATTGGTTGGGTTGCTAACTGCGGTGACGGTGTCCTTCACGGGCGTCATAGGCTTCGTAGGCCTAATGACGCCCCACATAACTCGATTATTAATAGCGAGTTCCGACAACTCGAGGGTCGTACCCTTATCCATGGTCTCGGGCTCCACGATAATGCTCTATGCAAATGTCATTAGTAAGGTCCTGGTGCCCGGCGTGGTCATGCCCATAACGGCCATAACAAGCCTCTTCGGCGTACCCATATTATTAATACTGCTCAGGGGTGGTCGTAATGAGTAATTACGTGGTTAGGTTCGTTAATGCCAGGATTGGTTATAATGAGCCGGTAATTAAGGATATAGTTCTTAGCATACCTAGGTCGAGCCTAACGACCATACTCGGGCCCAATGGTTCTGGGAAGACTACGCTGCTCAGGGCCGTAATAAAGTACGCAAGGGTCTTTGGCGGTTATGTATACATTGATGGTAGGGGCATTGATGAAGTCCCAATTAGGGATTTACCGAGGTACGTATCATACTCACCCGCCGAGATATATTCCCAAATGGCGTTGACCGCGATCGACGTGGTCATGAGTTCACGAAACGGCAACGGTTGGGTGAGTAGGGATGAGGCAATGGCCGCGCTTAAGTACCTGGGCATAGACGGCATTGTGGGCAGGAGGTTTGATGAATTGAGCACCGGCCAGAGGAGGCTTGTGCTCATCGCAAGGGCCTTAGCATCGGGGGCGCCATTACTCCTAATGGATGAGCCGACGGCGAATTTGGATTTGGGTAATAAGTATAGGGTTATTCATACGTTGAGGAGGATTGTCAATGATAGGGGAGTTACGGTAATAGCCGCAAGCCACGACATAGACCTTGCCCTGGCCAGTGATTGGGTTGTGGCGCTAAGGAACGGCGAGGTGATGGCCGTGGGGCCACCTGAGGACATAATCAATGAGGGCGTTTTAAGCGAGCTGTACGGTGTTGACGTGAGGGTTGCCGATATTGATGGACATAGAGTTGTTTATATACGTAACGATTCCACGGGACGGTACACTTAATAATATTTACTTTACTTTAGACTACTGAGAAAAATTTATTTAATGCATGCCTAGGGATTCGACGCTATGTTTGGCTGGGGTGGACGTATATTGAGGATCGATCTTTCAAGGAAGAGATTTTCCATTCAATCACTAGACCCTTTATTGGCGCAGAACTACATTGGCGGTAGGGGCTTTGCCGTAAAGACGTTGTGGGATGAATTGCCGCCGGGTATTGACCCACTAAGCCCATTGAATAAGTTAATACTTGCCGTCGGCCCGCTTACGGCATTACCAATACCAAACAGCGGTAAGTTACTAGTGGCGGCAAAAAGCCCGTTAACTGGTGGTTATGGTGATGGCAATATCGGCTCGTGGTTATCCATACACATGAGGAGGGCTGGGGTTGATATGATAATTATCGAGGGTAAGGCCGAGAAGCCCACGTACCTCTACATCGAGAATAAGGGCGATGAGTTTAGGGTTGATTTTAACGATGCGGAGGACCTATGGGGCCTTGACACGTTCATCACTGAGGATAGGTTGAGAAGGATTCACGGTAGCGACATCGGCATGGTAATGATAGGGCCTGCAGGCGAGAGACTGGTTAGGTTCGCAACCATAGTGGCTCAGAAGGGCCGCAGTGGTGGTAGGCCCGGCATTGGGGCTGTCATGGGTAGCAAGAACCTTAAGGCGGTCGTCATGAGGGGCCACGGCGATATTAAGGTGGCCGACCCAATGCTCAGGAAGATAGGCCTAGACGCCATGTTGGCCACGAAGTCCAAGCCGAGCTACCCATTCTGGATGAGGCAGGGAACAACATCAACCGTGGAGTGGGCCCAGGAGGCTAGCGTCTTACCCACGCATAATTTCACGGAGGGCCAATTCGATGAGTATGAGAATATTGGTGGATTCTCCGTCGAGAGAAATAAGATAATGACTAGGTCCTGTCCGCAGTGCATCATGGCCTGCGGCCACGTGGTTAGGGATGCCGAGGGCGAACCCGCTGAGCTTGATTATGAGAATATCGCAATGCTAGGTAGCAACCTGGGCATTGGTGACTTGGCTAAGGTGGCGCACCTCAATAGGATTGCCGATATGATGGGCATGGACACGATAAGCCTAGGCTCAACGCTCGGCTTTGCAATGGAGGCTACGGAGAAGGGACTTCTCAAGGAGGGGATTGAGTGGGGCGATTATAAGAGGGCTGCCGAGGTGGCGATGGACATAGCGCTGCAGAGGACCGAGTTGGGTAGGTTGCTCGGCAAGGGCGTTAGGGCAGCATCGATGGAGTTGGGGCAGGGGGCTACGGAGTTCGCAATGCATGTTAAGGGTCTCGAAATAAGCGCCTACGACTGCCACGCGGCACCAGGCATGGCGTTGGCGTTTAGTACAAGCCCCATTGGTGCTCATCACAAGGATGCTTGGTTAATCAGTTGGGAGGTTCAGCACGGTAGGTTCGACTATACTAGGGAGAAGGTTGAGAAGCTCATTGAGCTTCAGGACATTAGGGGCGGCCTCTTCGAGACAATAGTCACGTGTAGGTTCCCGTGGGTTGAGGTGGGGCTGGAGCTCGATTGGTACTTCCGCATATTCAAGGCGGCCACTGGAATGGACATGAACATGGAGACGCTGAGCAATATAAATAATAGGATCTACACACTAATTAGGGCGTTCTGGATTAGGGAGTACGGCCACTGGGATAGGGCATATGACACACCGCCTGCTAAGTGGTTTAAGAGACCATTGAGTAAGGGTCCACTTAAGGGCGCAAAGCTCGACTATGATGGTTACCAGAGAATGCTTAGTTGGTACTACGAACTCCGTGGATGGGATGAGAGGGGCATACCGAGGAGGGATACGTTGAAGCGCCTAGGGCTTGACTTCGTGATCCCACAACTTGAGTCCATCACTAACCTTAACTGAAATTAAATTTATATTAATGACTACCGAGTTAACGCTTAATGGGTGTTGGGTGTCGTTTACCATTATTTGCCGATTGCAAGGAGGTTGATGACAGTATTAAGTGTCCCGGCGACAGCGGTTATAGTGTAATCCCACTATTTGGTAAGAGGGTGAGGGTTCGCAAGGACTCCGCGCCCATTAGGCTCATGGGCTGTCTCGATGAGTTATCGAATATAGCCAATAACGCCAGGTTGAACTTTAGTAACAATGCCGTGGGTAGGATAGCGGCCATGGTGATGGCACTATCCATGCAATTAAATGCGTACCTAGTCCAGGGCACTGACGAGAGGTTAGCCAGGGTGAGGGGCGTGGAGGATCTATTAATTAATGAGGTTACCGAGTTATGCCGCGGATTTAGGGGGCCGCTTGGCTGGATAATAGCATCAACGCCCGAGCTTCAGGCGCTCGATTCAATGAGGGTTAAGCTTAGGGAATGTAGTAGGGTAGCGTCGTCAATGCTCGATGAGTATGAACAATCTACAAATATAATAGGCGTCATGAATCACGTAGATAAGCTTGTGGCCCAGGCAATGTATTGCATGGGTGGTCGCGTCTTTAAGTCGGTTGATGATGCCGTGAATTACTTACTAGGTAATNNTATCACGGAATAAAGACAGATTTATTAGTCAATACTTATTTATAAATTATTAATGGAAGATACGGAAAGGATTAGGGAAAAGTATGACGAGTGGGTTCGCGAATTTCTACTGCCAACCCTCAGGAAATTGCCTGAATGGAGGAAGTTCGTTACGTCATTTGGGATTGAGGTAAAGCCCCTATATACGCCACTGGATGTTGGGGGTAATTACCTGGAGAAACTGGGGTTCCCAGGCGAGTACCCATTCACCAGGGGTATATACCCAAGCATGTATAGGTCGAGGCTCTGGACATTTAGGGAGTACTCGGGCTTCGGCTCGCCTGAGGACACGAATAAGAGGTATAAGTTCCTCATATCGCAGGGGCAGACTGGCCTTAGTGTGGCCTTCGACCTACCGACCCAGTTGGGCCTTGACCCAGACAATGAGTTGGCCTATCCAGAGGTTGGTAAGGTGGGTGTTTCGGTCCCTGAGGTTGTCTCCATGTCAATACTCTTTGACGGCATTGACATTGGCAAGATAACGACGTCGTTCACGATAAACGCGACTGCGGCGGAGATACTTTCCATGTACATGGTGGTCGCCGAGGGCAAGGGCGTTGATAAGGCGGTTCTCGATGGCACAATACAGAATGACATATTGAAGGAGTTCATAGCCAGGAACCTATACATATACCCACCACTGCACTCGATGAGGTACGCCACCGACATAATAGCCTACGCATCGAAGAACCTACCCAAGTGGCATCCAATAAGCATAAGTGGTTATCACTTCAGGGAGGCTGGAGCCACGGCCGTGCAGGAGCTAGCCTTCACATTGGCTGACGCGATTGAGTACACAAACTGGGTAATCAATAGGTGGGGGATGGACGTTGATGAATTTGCGCCGGGCCTATCATTCTTCTTCGCGGCAACTACGAACCTCTTCGAGGAGGTTGCTAAGTTTAGGGCTGCCCGTAGGCTTTATGCGAAAATAATGAGGGATAGGTTCAACGCGAAGAAGCCCGAGTCCATGAGGATGAAGTTCCACGTACAGACCTCGGGCGCGGCATTAACGGCTCAGCAGCCCGAGGTCAACATAATCAGGACAACGATACAGGCGCTGGCGGCGGTACTCGGCGGTGCCCAGTCACTACATGTTAATGCCTATGATGAGGCATTGGCATTACCCACCGAGAAGTCCGTAAAGCTCGCCCTCAGGGTACAGCAGGTGATTGCCTATGAGAGTGGCGTGGTGGATTCAATAGATCCGTTAGGCGGTTCATACTACATTGAGTGGCTCACGGACACCATTGAGGAGGAAGTGATGAAAATAATTGATTATATTGATAAGCTCGGTGGCATGACGAAGGCTGTGGAGATCGGCTATCCACAGAGGGCTATTGCCGAGTCGGCCTATCAATACCAGAGGATGGTTGAGGAGGGTAAGATAGCCGTGATAGGCGTTAACATGTTTAGGGAAGAGGAGGAGCTGCACATAGAGCTCCATAAGGTTGACCCAGTGTCCAGGGAGAGGAGTATTAAGCGCGTTAGGGAGGTTAGGGAGAGCCGTGATAGGGAGGCTTGGGAGAGGGCACTAAATGAATTGAGGAGGGCAGCCGATAAGGAGGACGTAAATATATTCCCATACATCCTAAATGCCGTCAGAGCCAGGGCAACGATAGGCGAGGTATCAGGCGTGTTGAGGGATGTTTGGGGTGAGTATAAGCCGCCATCAATCTATTGAGGAAAGATTTTTAGGTCATGATACACGGTAAGTGATGTTGTATGCCCAAGCCCAAGATAATCATCGCCAAGCTCGGCCTCGATGGTCATGACAGGGGCGCCAAGGTCATCGCTAGGGCGTTGGCTGAGGCCGGTTTTGAGGTCGTTTATACCGGTATTAGGCAGACCCCGAGCCAGGTCGTTGAGACGGCGATTCAGGAGGATGCGAAGCTAATCGGCATAAGTATATTGTCCGGCTCCCACATGGAGCTTGTGGGTGAATTAATGAGGGTCATGAGGGAGAGGGGATTGAACATACCCGTCCTCGTGGGTGGGATCATACCACCCGAGGATAGGGAGGCATTGATTAAGATGGGTGTTGCAGGTGTTTATGGGCCTGGAACACCGCTTAG